>NZ_JBHWIR010000095.1:0-28618 GCF_042731835.1 Kitasatospora sp. NPDC059817
GGGTGGAACCGGGACCGCCGCGGGCTCGGGGGTGTGGCTCCGCGGCCGTCCCGGGGCTCAGGCCTGGGCGAAGCCGCGCGCGAGCTCGGCGTCGGTGACGCGGGCGGCGTGGTGGTCGACGTCCAGGCGGGCGAGGGAGGCGAGGTGGGCGACGACGTGGTCGCCCAGCAGCGCGGAGGCGAGGGGGCTGGTCTCGAACGCCTTGATGGCGTCCCAGGCGTGGCGAGGCACCTCGGGCAGGTCGTCGTCCCAGCCGGCGTCGCCGGTGACGGGCTCGCCGGGCGTGAGGTCTGCGGTGACGCCGTGGCGGACGGCGGCGACGACGGCGGCGAGTGCGAGGTAAGGGTTGGCGTCCGCGCCGGGCAGGCGCACCTCCAGGTGCAGGCCCGGTCCGTGGCCGACCACCCGCACCGCACAGGACCGGTTGTCCCGTCCCCACGCGATCCTGGACGGTGCGAACGGGCCCCCGAGGCGCTTGTAGCTGTTCACGTACGGCGCCCACATCGGTGCGCTGGCGGGCAGCACCTCCAGCAGCCCGGCGACGGCCCGCTCACCCAGCTCCGACAGGACGTGCGGGTCGTCGGCGCGGGCGAGGAGCGGCTCGCCTTTGGCCCACAGGGACAGGTGCAGGTGCATCCCGGAGCCCACCCTGTCCGCCGGGGCGGCCATGAACGTCGCCGCCATGTTCTGTCGGTCTGTCAGTGCCCGTGCGGCGTGCTTGAACAGCACGTGCTGCTCGCAGGCCTCCCGGGCCGGACCGTAGGGGAAGGTGACCTCGATCTGGCCGGGGGCGCTCTCCAGCTTGACCGCCTCGACGGGAAGCCCCGCCCCGGCCAGGGCCTGCCGCAGCGACCACGAGAACCCGGCCGCCGCGCTCGGCCGGTCGAGGGCGTAGTCGCGGTTGTCCCACGTCACCGGACGCAGCCCCCGCCAGTCGGCCGCAGCTGCGTCGGCGGCCGTGCACTCGTAGACGACGAACTCGGTCTCGATCCCGACCCGCACCTCGTAGCCCAGGCAGCGGAGTTGGTCGAGCTGCTCGTCCAGGATGGTCGCCGGGGCCAGCGGATGCGGCCGGTCACCATCGACGGGGTGGGCGAACACCACGGCGGTGCCCGGCTCCCACGGGAGCAGGCGGGCTCGGTCGAGATCGGGCATCAGCGTGATGTCGCCGAAGCCGGACTCCCAGGAGAACGTGCCGCTGTCCTGGGGCGTCATGCCCAGGTCCGTGCCGATCACGTACCTGCACATCTCCGGGCGGATCCGCCCCGACGCCAGCCGAGCCAGCAGCACCTCGGCCTCGAACTCCTTGCCCTTGAGGCGCCCCTGCGGATCGACGGTGGCCAGCATCACGGTGTCCAGGCCGAAGACCTCCACCAGCTCCGGCAGCCGGCCGACCGGCGCGGTGGTGTCGGCGGACGGGGCCGCGGGCGGGTGGGCGGTGCGCATCGCGGGCCTCATACGATCTGCTCCTCGACCGCGGCCAGCTGCGGATCCTGGACGACCGGCACGGAGAACCGCTTGCCGGCGAGCCGCCACCACAGCGCCGCCAGCGCCAGGACCACCAGCAGGGTGACGGGGGCGTAGTTGAACGTCTCCACGGTCATCGGGTAGCGCTGCGGCAGGCACACCAGCACCGTGAGCACGACCACCCACGCCACCGCGGCGATCCCGACTGGCCGGCTCCATCGGCCCAGGTTCCACGGCCCCGGGACGAAACGGTCCCGCTGTCGCAGCCGCAGGTAGACGGGCACGATGTACGACGGCGTCATCCCGATGACGTTGACGGCGGTGACCGCCCCGTACGCCGCCGCGTTCCACATCGACGGCACCGCCAGGACGAACGCCACCGCCACCGACAGCCACACCGCCGGCACCGGAACCCTGCGGGGCGACACCCTGCGCCAAGTTGCCGAGCCCGGCAGCGCGTTGTCCCGGGAGAACGCGTAGACCATCCGCGAGCACGCGGTGACCTCTGCGGATCCGCAGAACAACTGGGCACCGATCACGATCAGCAGCAGGGCCTTCGCCCCGGTGGTCCCGAGCGCGTCCAGGAAGACCTGCGCGGGCGGCACGTCCGCCGCAGCGGTGCCCGCGTAGTCCTGCACCGCGAACAGGAGCCCGGCCAGCAGCACGAACCCGGCGATCAGGGAGACCCAGATCGAGCGGACGATGCCCTGTGGTGCGGCGACCCGCGCGTTCGTCGTCTCCTCGCTCAAGTGGGCGCTCGCGTCGTAGCCGCAGAAGGTGTAGCCGGCCAGCAACAGGCCGACCGCCGACACATAGATCGGGTTCGACCAGCCGGTGTCGTTGGCGAAATGCCCGAACACCCAGGAGGGGGACTGGTGGTGGGAAGGGACGGCCGCGAGCACACCGACGATCACCAGTACGCCGCCGATGTGCCACCAGACCGAGATGCTGTTGAACAGGCTGACCGCCCGGACGGCGAAGACGTTCAGCAGGGCGTGCAGCACCAGGACACCGGCGAAGATCGCGAGGATCAGGCCAGGCGTCGCCTCCACCCCCCACTGCAGGTCGGCGAACGCTGCGATGAAGCTCGCGGCGCCGTAATCGATCCCGGCGATCCCGCCCAGCAGGCCCAGCAGGTTCAGCCAGCCCGTCGCCCATCCCCAGCGTGGGCCGCCCAACTGCCGGGCCATGTAGTAGAGCCCGCCGCTGGTCGGGTAGGCGGAGGTGACCTCGGCCAACGCCATGCCGACCAGCAGCACGGCCAGACCCACACCCACCCAGCCCCACATCATCACGACGGGGCCGCCACTGATCAGACCGAATCCGAACAACGTCATGCAGCCGCTGAGGACCGAGATGACCGAGAAGCTGACGGCGAAGTTGCCGAACAGGCTCATCCGGCGCACCAGTTCGGGCTCTATCCCGAGTAGCTGCAGATGGTCGTCATCCCCGTGGGGAAGGGGAACGCGCTCAGAAAGCGGCATGAGGAAGCCTCCGAGGAAGGTCGGTGGTGTCGGATCCCGGTTTGCTGACCGGGGAAGGCAGAGAGGTCAGCGGCTGGCGGCGCACGACTGGGCAAGGGCCTGCCGGAAGAGGTCGTCCGGCCGATCGCCGACGCTCACCCACGGCTGGGACGAGACGAAGGGCGACATCACCGCGAACACCTCGGCAGCATTGACGGGACGACGGGCCGCCCAGAGCGCGTGCGCCAGGTGGCTCTCGTCCACTACCGGCCACCGGCCCTGCTCGCCGGGCGCCGCCCGCCAGTTCTCGTACGCCCGAAGCACTGCGGCACGGACTCGCTCGTTCTTCGTCCACTGCAGCTCGACCGCATCCCCGCGCGGCGCCCGCCGATACTGGTCGACGAACACGTACAGCGGAAGGGCGTGCAAGGGCGAACCCGCCGGCGCGCCGGGAAGGAACGCCGCCAGGAACTCGCTCGCCGTGCCGGCGCTACCGCGGGCGAGCCAGACTCGGAGCATCCGGTGGAACGCCTCCCGGTTCCAGGGGTCAGCCCGTTGGGCCTGGGCGAGAAGCCCCCACGGTCCGGGCGGGAGCATCTGGTCGGGTGCCGGCACCCGATGCTCGGGACGGGCCTGGCTGAGGTCCAACTGCGCCAGGGCGAGCAGGCAGATCCACGGCACCGGGTCGTCGGCGAGCGTGGCCGCCGCGTCCCAGCACAGCTCCCGGGCCGAGTGCTCCAGCCGGGCAACCGTCCGGGGATCCGTCGGCTGAGCACTTGCCATGAGAGCCCGGTCCACCGCCGCCCGCGCCAGGAGAGTCACCAGGCCGACGCTGCCCGCGGCCTCGGCTCGCCAGTGGTTGAGGACATCCGTACGCGACGCGACAGCGGCGAGGACCTGGGTACGAGTCGTCCACACCGGCCAGTCGCCCCACGACTGCGCCAGCACCGCGCGGGCAGCCATCCAGCGCCCCTGCTGCAACTCCTCCACAGCCCCACGAAGCTCGCCGTCGTGGCCGCCAGGGTGCTGGACGAACCGACCTGGATCAAGGGTGAAGGCTGTGTCCACGGCCGGGTCCTTTCTGGAGGCGATGCCGATCGCACCCGAAACATGGGCGGGAGAGTAGGCAACCGTCGAGCCGCCGGATCCTGTGCGATGCTCGGGTCCGACCGGTGCTGCCGAATCTGGGCGGGTCATACGGAACCACCAGCCAAAGCCCCTGTGACAGTGCAGACTTGTTGCACCGTGCGGCGTTGATGTTGAAAATCTGCCCATGACCTGCGAAGTCAGCGGCCAAAATTCTCTGAGGGAGCGCAATGACGCGATGGGGACGGCTCGCCGTGTTGCGCAGGGCCGCCGGCTACACCCAGGAACAGCTGGCGACGGCGATGGATGTGGACCGGACGACAATCCACCGGTGGGAGAACGGCAAGGCAACACCGCGCCCATGGCAGATGCCGAGGCTCGCCAGACTCCTGAAGGCCTCCCAGGACGAGTTGCGCTCCGCAGTCTTCGGGAACCCGGATGCTGATTGCGCTCCCCGATCGGGAGCAGAGGTAGAGCGCGGCGAGTCCGCGGCGGCCGCGCTTTCGCTGCCAGGACCAGGAACCACCTGGAAAGGAGCCGCCTCCGAGCTCGGCGACGTGGGACCGCGGCTCGCCACGGTAGACGCCCTGATCGGCGACTGGGCATCCGTCAACTCGAAAGCTCCAGCTCCCGCTCTGTCGCTGCGGGTCACGGAAGAGGACGTCGTTGTCGCGGAGGGCATGCTCGGCATGTTCCGCCAGCTCGACCACACGCACGGGGCCCGTCAGCACTGGCAGCAGGTCAGCTCCTACATCGACACCGAACTCGAAGGCCTTCTGCGCCGGCCTGCCGTCGACGAACAGGTCGCGCGTCAACGTGCCCAGCTCACCGTCGGGTTCTGCGAGCTTGCCGGGTACCAGGCCGTCGACATCGGCAACCCCGACAGGGCCCTGGAGTACTACCAGCGCGCCTTGGCCCTGACGACGGCAACCGGCGATCAGGCGTACGGTGCCTACCTCGTGGCCGTGAACCTCGGGCACCTCGCCCTGCACCGCGGGACTCCGGAGACCGCCCTGCGGTGGGCCTCCTCCGCCCGCGCCGCAGCCGGTACCGCCGCGAGCCCGGCCACGCGCGCGGCCATCACGGCTGTCGTCGCCCGAGCGAGCGCCAGAATGCTCAGGGAGAACGAGGCGACCCGGCTGATCCTCGAAGCCGAGAAGCTCCTCGAAGCAGCCAGCATGGAAGACGAACCCACCTGGATCCGTTACTTCACCCACGCCTACCTCGCGGACGAGGCCGCCCACTGCCTCCACGACCTCGGCCGTGCGCCGGACGCCAGGATCCAGCTTGCCGACGCCCTCGGAGGCATCGGCAAGGACAAGGTCCGTCGGCGCGCGATCGATGCTGCTCTGCTCGCCGCGACCTGGCTGCGCAGCGGGGACGTCGACCAGGCGTGCGCGGTCGGCCGCGATGCCGTCGTCTACGCTGCCCGGACAGGATCGGGACGATGCGTCGAGCGGGTGGCCAGCATCCTGGCCGACCTGCAGACACATGCCGACTACGTTGCGGTCCGGGAACTGCGTGAGTTCGCCCGGGCCGTACTGCCGGACGCCGACAAGCTGGCGGTCACGCTGGCAGGCGGCTCATGATGCCTCGGTAGAAGTCGAGTTCGGCGCGGAGTGCCTGCTCCCGTGCCAAGGGCGCCGACAGGTAGTGGTCGCCGCCTTCCAACAGCAGGCTGTCATGCTCACCGCCTCGGCCGGCCAGCTCCTCGGCGAAGTGCATGGCCTCCTCCGCAGACGTGATCGTGTCGGCGGAGCCGTGGATCACCAGCACAGGGCAGCGGACCCACTCGGGCTTCACCGCGCCGGCCGGCCCTCGCAGCGCAGCTGCGTGCGGACGTTGAAACGCCGGAACAGACAGCTCCCACAGAGCGGGGTCGATGATCGCCGAGATGGCCGTCGCGGCAACGAACGGTCCCGGACGGCACGCTGCCTGGAGCGCCGTGTACCCGCCCGCGCTCGCCCCGCTGATGAACACCTCTCCGGGGGTCGCCTGGCCGAGCGTCAGGAGATGTTCTGCGACGGCCGCGCAGTCGTCGACGTCGTAGGTGCCCCAGTGGGCATGCAGCGACTGCCGGAAGGCGCGTCCCTGACCCGTACTGCCGCGGTAGAGAACTTCGGCGACGGTGAAGCCGTGGCTGACGAAGTACTGAGTGACCCAGTCCAGCCGGAGGGGGACGTCGTCCGTCGGACCGGGATGGGCCCGCACGAGGAGAGGCCCCGGCCGCGTGTCTCCGGGCGGCAGGTGCAGCAGGAAGCGTACCGGCCCACCCGGACCCGCGATGGTCTCGACCGAGGGCGGAATCGGCGTCCAGGGCACAGGGAACTCGGAAGCCTTGCCCACCGGGAAGGCCTGGGCGTCCGTCCGCGCTGCCAGGTCGACTGACCAGATGGCCGGCGGGCTGCTCGCAGTGGAGCCGACCACGGCCAGGAGACCGCCATCGACGGTGACGTACGGCTTCACGGACGTGAGATTCGAGCCGACTTGTCGCCGACCGCCATCGGCGTCGACGGCGAGCAGCTCGATGGTGAATCCGTTCATCACCGTCAGCACGATGGTGCCGTCGGCGGCGAATCCGTACGACTGGTAGCCGCCTTCCCAGGGCGCCGGCGCGCAGTCCGCGTCGATCGGCGCGACCGGCTCCACCACGCCGTCGCGTAGTCGGTACAGGTTCCACCACCCTGTCCGGTCCGAGATGAAGTACAGCAGACCGTCCGGTCCCCAGGACGGCTGCACCGCCGACTCCCCGAGGCCGCCTGCCACAACGCGGCTCGGCCCGACGATGTCCGATCGGATGTCGGCCAGCACGAGGCGAGTGCTGTCCCACGGCATCTGGTCACGCTGCCACTCCACGTACGCCAGGGTGCCTGCCGCCAGCTGAGGAGAGCCGAGGAACCCGCGGGAGCGAACCAGGACCCGGGTGTGCCCGGCCCGGGACACAGAGATGATCTCGTCCACGGTGTCGTCCCCGCGAACCGCGAGCAGACCACCGCCCGGTGCCGGAGCGAGGTCTCCGTACTGCACGGACCCAACGACAGAGTCGATCCGCTCGGGCACGCGGCCAGCCGCTTGCCGAAGGAGGGAACCGTCGTCACCGACGAACCACACTCCCCCCGATGTCACCGCGAAGGCGCCGCCACCGTAGGCATGGAGCTGGCCTCCGACTGAGAAGTCGGGGGACGTCACCGCGACGGCCGTGCCTGACCGGTCGGCGCACATGACTCGTCGGCATCCACCGTGATCAGGATCCGACTGCAACCACCACAATGAGCCCGACGCCGACCGGAGCTCGTCGTACGCCACAACTTTCCGGGCCACCCACTCGGGCGGGAGCCCGATGCCGTCGGTCATACAGTCGAGGTCCTCTCAGCTGCGCTGCAGGCTGCTCGTAGGCTATCCGCCCGTCTGGAGAGCCACCGTACCCGGCAGTGGCCGAGGAAGCCTTCGAGGCCAACGACGGTGGCTCTCCCGTACGGGAGCTCAACGACGGGCGTGACGCACCCGACGATCAGTTGGACGCAGGCTTGGGGGCGTACCGCAGCAGCACGACGTCGCCGATCGTCCGAGCTTCCAGAAGTCCCATCCGTCGGCTGCTTCCACCGGGGTAGTCCGCCGGGTGGAGGAAGCGCGGTGCGGCGGCATCGGTGGTGTAGACGACCTTCTTGCCGCCGAAGTACCAGAACTTGAGGTCCCGGCTGAGGTCGCCGCTGGCGGAGATGGTGACCTTGAGGGGGTACTCGGGCTTGCCGGCCGCGATCCGGTCGGCGCGGCGCTTGTCGCTGTTGACCAGCAGGCGGGGGTTGTCGCTGTTGACCAGCAGGCGGGGGTTGTCGCTGTTGACCAGCAGGCGGGGGTTGTCGCTGCGCAGGGTGTTTCCGCCGATATCGCCTTCTCGAAGCCGGATGCCGCCTCACGGTGGCGCCCCAGGGACGACAACGACCGGGCGCGCTGGGCCTCCACGTAGGCCTCGTTGAGTCACCGGCCTCGGCCGAACGGTGCCTCTGGCGGCTTGGCGAGCAGCACGAGAGCTTGGTCGAAGGCGCGCTGGGCTGTCCTCTCGTCGCCGAGCAGCGCGTGTCCGTGGGCCGCGTACACCGCCCCCATGGCGTTCAACCGAGTTCCCGCGCCGGCCAAGCGCTGGGCCGCGGCGGCGAGGTCGATCGCCTCGATGGAGTCCTGCATGTCGCCGGCGAGCTGGGACTTCCGCGCCATGATGTAGGCGGTCAGCTCCTGCTCGCCGGAGGCGCTCGCCCAGTCGACGGCGCGGTCCGCCCAGTACTGGGCGGCACGGTGATCGCCGCTGTCCTGGTAGAGCCAGCTGCAGAACTCGGCGTACTCGGCCTGCACTTGCAGAAGGTCGTGCCGGTCTCGGCCGGAGGCCTCGCGGCGAAGATGCTGGATGAGGCGCACGTGCTCCTGGGCCGTGGCGACGACCTCGCGAGGCCCCAGGACGTTGTCGCACTCGACCAGTGACCTGCGGAGCAACCGTATGTTCTCGACCGGGTGGATCTCAGTGGAAAGCGCCGGCGGGACGGCCCAGGGGCCGGGTGCTGCGGATCTCTCGGAGGGTGTGACGCCCAGGACAGCGGTGCCGGCCCGCAACAGGGGCCGACGCGGCAGGCTCACGAAGACGATCCTCCCGTCGACCGTCCGGCAACCGACCCGGACGCCGCCGTCCATGACGGCCATGGACGCCACGCCGGCCCTGGTCTCCTCGGCACCGGCCGCCTCCATTTCCGGTGCCGCAGCTTGCCGGCCAGCTCCATCCGGCAGAGAAGTACCCTGCACCGGCCCCATGTTGCCGGTTGGACCGGTCCGCCCAGGAGCGTCCAGCAGGGCCTCGGAGAGTTCCTGCTGGTCAACTTTTAACAGCTCGGCGAGCTTCGGCATCTGCCACGGACGGGGCACAGCCTGACCGCGATCCCACCGGCCGGCCGTCGTCCGGTCGACCCCCATCGCGACCGCGAGGGACTCCTGCGTGTACCCCGCGCTCATGCGCAACGTGATGAACCGCTCGCGCTGTGCCCCCATCGCCCGTCCCCAAGAATGCCGGAACCCGCTTGCGCCAGAAGGTGCCAGGCCAGCGGACGCTTTGCCACACAGATGCAGCGTCAATGCAGCAATTCTGCTCTGTTCAAAGACGGTTCGCAGCGATTTCGTAGAGCTCGCCGGACACCACGGCGATACCACTGGAAGGAAGGACAAGGCATGGAGAGCACCACGCCCGCCGTTCACGACGACGAGGGCGGCCTGCTGGTCGCCGTCCGCAACATCCGAGCCGCCCGCTCCCGGGCCGACGTGCCGTCCGACAACACCGGCGGCCGATCCGACCAGAACGACACCTGAGCAGGACGCCCACGATGCCTGAGACCGCCTCGTGGGCGGTGCGCCTGGGTGGGGACCAGTTCCTCACCCAGGCGCTCCACCGCTCCTGCGCCGTGTTCCCCGCAGATGGAGCCGACACCGCTCCCCTCCTGTCCTGGGACGATCTGAACACCATCCTCGCCACCCACCGCATCGAGCCGCCCCGGCTGCGGCTCTCGCAGGACGGCCAGACCGTCCCCGTCAGCCGGTACTCGACGCCGACCACCAACCGACGCGGGGTGACCTGGAACCGGCTACACCCCGCCCAGCTGCACGCCAGGCTCGCCGAAGGTGCCTCCCTCGTCGTGGACGCGATCGACGAGATCCACCCGCCGATCCGAAGCGCAGCCGAGGACCTGGAACGCTTCGTCGGCACAACCGTGCAGACCAACGCCTACGCCTCCTGGACCGAGCAGGAGGGCTTCGGCCGGCACTGGGACGACCATGATGTCGTCGTGGTCCAGCAGTACGGGGCGAAGCGCTGGCGGTTGTGGGAGCCGACCCGGCAAGCACCCACCTTCCGCGACGTGGACTCACCGGAGGAGCCCGAAGGCGAGCCCGTCGCGGACCTCGTCCTCCACCCGGGCGACGTCCTCTACCTGCCTCGCGGTTGGTGGCACAGCGTCACCGCCGACCAGGGCACGGAGTCGCTGCACCTCACGTTCGGGCTCGTCGCCCAGACCGGTGCCGCCCTCGTGGGGTGGTTGGTGGACGAGCTGCACGAGAGCACCGTCCTGCGGATGGACGTCCCGCGCCACGCCGAGGCGGACGCGAAGGCCACCTACCAGAACGGCCTGCGGACCGCGGTACTCACCGCACTGTCCGACCCCAACCTGATCGATCGCTGGGCACGGTCCACCGGCACCACCCACTTCGGCCGACTGGCACCGTCCCTGCCATACGTGGACACCCTTTCTGCGGACAGGGAGATCGCGGTGCGACTCACCGCCCCGCGCGCCGAACTCACCAGCAACCCGGAGGCCGGAACCGTCACCCTGTCCGCTGCCGGCACCGCGTGGGACTTCGCCGAGCGCGCCAGCCCCGCCCTGCAGATCCTGCTGACCGGGGACACCGCCAGCATCGCCGAACTCGCCGACGCCGCGGGCCTGGAGGTCAAGGACGTGGCCGGCGTCCTGACCGCCCTGGTCCAGGGCCAGGTCCTCGCCGTCGTCAAGGCCGACCGGTGAGCCCCGTTCTCGGCCTGGGGACCTACCGGGTGCGCGCTGCCGGCGACGCGGCGCGCACTGCCCTCATGGCCGGAGCCCGATGGATCGACACCGCCCCCAACTACGCCCACGGCCAGGCGCACCGTGACCTCGCCCCCGTCCTCGCCGAGCACCCGCACGCCAAGGTGACGACGAAGACCGGCTTCCACCCGGGCGGCCGCCACAGCCTCGCCCCCGTGGACGTCCGCGCCCAGACCGAGGAATCGCTCGCCGTGCTCGGCCGTGCCGACGTCGTGTTCGTCCACAATCCCGAGCGGTCGAGCCACGACCGGAACCAGCTGCACCGCGATATCAGGGCCGCGTTCGCGGTGCTGGAAGAGTTCGCGGACGTTGGCCGCATCGGGGGCTACGGCATTGCCACCTGGTCCGGCTTCACCGAGCAGGCGTTCACGGTCGCCGAGCTGGCTGGACTGGCGCGGGAGGCCGCCGGATCGACGGACCACCACCTGGCCGGTGTACAAATGCCGGTCAGCCTCGTCATGGCCGAGCCTCTCGCCCTGGCCCTCGACGGTGCTGGGCCGCTCGTCCACGCGCGCGACGCCGGAATCACCACGTTCGCGTCCGCGCCCCTGCACGGCGGTGAACTACCGGGCCTGATGACACCCGAACTGGTGAACCTCATCGCGCCGGGATCGACCCCATACACCGCCGCGTTCCAGGTCATCGGAGCGTGCCCGGCGCTGGACGTCGTCCTCACCTCGACCAGCACCCGTCAGCACTGGGACGATGCCTGGGCAGCTCTCGCCGAACCGATCCCCGACAAGCGACTCAGGACGGTGCTCGATGTCCTTTCAGCCGGATGACGACACCCGACACAACCTGACGGCAGCGCACGAAAAGGCGGCGGCCTTCCTCGGCCTCGTGTGCACCGGACCGGCGGTCTTCGGCACCTCCGGAACCACCATCGGCCGGCGAGCCGAGAGTATCTGGCTTCGGGTCTCCAGAAACAGCCGTTACCGGGCGCCCCGACCGACCGGTCAGGGAGCCCTCGGTGCGGAACAGCTCATCCCCGCCTCCGTCCCGCGACCCCGGCTCCACAACACCGCGGACTGGACCGAGACCGGCTGGTTCTACCAGGCTGACGTCTTTGACCTGGTAGGTCCCGCGGTCTCCTCCACGCCGGATCTTCGCGACGATCCTGGCCTGGACGACGGCTGGTGGAGCGCGCTGAAGGACGCGCTGGCCGGCATCGCGGAAGCACCCAGCGCGAAGATCACTCTGCGCCAGACGTGGGTCGAACAGGTCTTCCCGAAGTACCTCGGCATCCCGGCCCCGGCCGAAGTCGAGCGGACCACCGGGCACGGTGACCTCCAGTGGGCCAACCTGACCACCGGGCCGCTCAAGATCCTCGACTGGGAACGGTGGGGCCTGGTGCCGATCGGCTACGACCCCGCAGTCCTGTGGGTCAGCAGCCTGCTCGTGCCCGAGGTCGCGGACCGCGTCCGCGCGGACTTCGCCGACATCCTCGACACTCCTGCCGGACGTGTCGGTCAGCTGATCGCTCTCGCGGAGATGCTCCAGGCTGTCGATCGGGGGTACTACCCAGAACTTGCCCCTCTCCTCGCTGACCGGGCATGCGAGCTGACTGGGGTTACCCCGCCGCAGGGCACGGACCCCGGCCTCGTCAGGTAGACCATGGACCAGCAACAAAGCTAGCGAACAGGGAAGGAGTGCGCATGGACTCCATCGCGCGCCCTCCGGGCGGTCACGACGCCGAGGACATCGCGAGCGCGAAGGAGCGAGGCTGGCGCGATCTGGCGCCAATCGACGACGCCTACCAGGCGGGCGAGATCACGGTCGCCGAGTGGCACGCGGCTGTCCTGGACGTTCTCGAACCGGCCTACCTCAACGGCGACAATCCGCGGGCCCAGTCCGGCCACAGCGGCGACGAGAAACGCTGGCGAGAAGCCCGCGGCCTGCTCGTCGACCTTCTCCCGCTCCACGGCGGGACGTTCCTCGACGTCGGGTGCGCCAACGGACACCTGATGGAGAGCCTGACCGACTGGGCGGCTGAGGTAGGGATCACCATCGAGCCCTACGGAGTGGAGATCTCCACTGCCCTCGCCGACCTCGCCCGATCCCGCTGCCCGCAGTGGGCGCATCGGATCTGGACCGCCAACGCGATGGGCTGGAAGCCTCCGCATCGCTTCGACGCCGTCCGCACCGGCGTGGACTACGTACCGGTAGACCTGCGTGGAGCGTACGTAGCCCATCTGCTGGACCATGTCGTCGCCCCGGGCGGCCGATTGATCATCGGCGTCTACAACGAGGAACGGCACCAAGTCACAACGGCAGACCTGCTGCGGTCCTGTGGCTACACCCCGGCCGGTACCACCACAAGAGACCACCGGCACCCCAAGATCCAGTACAAGGGTCTGTGGCTGGCCAACGCTTGAGCAAGCGCTTCGTTGCCGGCGCTGGGGCACGCGCCCTCCAGCGCCCTGATTGGCAGCGTGCTCTTCTCGGCAGGCCGGTACGTCGGCAAACAGCCAGCCACCGCGCGTAACGCTGGCACGGAGGCCAGAGCCTCGCCCATGTCGGTGTCGAGCTCGCCGTCTTCGTGAATACGGCAGTTGGGCCTTTGGGCCTAACGTCATCGCGCCCTGGCGGCTCGTAGCAATAGCGGGACGAGCAGCATGCACCTCCCTCGGTAGACCCCCGATCCGGTCCCGCCGTCACTCGCAGTGCGGCGCGATCCTGCTCCGCGCTGCCACCGCGCGGGAGACGCCAGGCAGCCCCCACTGGATACGTTTCGGGACGTCCCCAGAGCGTCCCGAAACGTGGTTGGAAGGCACCTGGTAGACCCGCCAGAATCGGGAGAATTCTCCGTTCTGACGGCGCAGGAGACTCTGAGTCTGGAAAACAGCACCCACTTCTGGGATCGGTTCAATCCGCGTAGCTCTCTTCCTGGACGCTATTCACCTGAAAGGCAGGTGCCCATGAAGCACGAAGCCAGGCAGACATCCCTGAAGGTGATGGACAACCGGTACTCGCCCGGTATGCGCAAATGGAACCTCCGGTTCGGTATCACGTCCCGCTGCAATATCCGCTGCAAGTACTGCCTGCCGGAGGGGAAGCAGGGAGTCATCGTTCAGCCTTCGCTGAAGGAGGCGATCGAAGTCCTGCAGGCCGGCTACGACATCGGCTTCCGGCGGGTCCACTACACCGGTGGAGAGCCGACCGTGAGGCGCGACTTCGTGGATCTGCTGCGCGCCGGCAAGGAGATCGGCTACGACCAGCAGATCGTCACGACCAACGGCTACCGCCTGCACCACTTCATCGAGGAGGCGGTCGACGCCGGCCTGACCCGGGCGATCGTCAGCATCGACACCCTGGACGAGCAGCGCAATCTGCTGATCACCCGCCGGGGCTTTCACAGTGACACCCTGCGCAGCATCGAGCGTTCGGTCGAGCTGCTGCCGACCCTGACGAAGATCTCGTGCGTGACGATGCGCGACACCCTTCACGAGCTGCCCGCCTTCATCGACTACGCCCGGGAGCTGAACAACAGCGGAGGGGCGGGCCAGCTCGCGATCAAGCTGAACCAGTTCTTCCCCTCCAACCCCGCCCAGCTCGGTGCCGAGGGCGAGGCATTCTGGAAGAACCAGTTCGTGGAGGAGCCGGCAATCCTCGCAGCGCTCGCGAAAGCAGGTGAACTGCGCCCGGTACGGCGGGAGTCGATCGAGGGCGACAACCCGAGCTACAACTACTACGAGATCGGCGACACCGGGGTGAAGGTCGCGGTGCTCGCGATGTTCTCCTGGGACTATCCGTGCGGCGGCTGCTGGAAGCTGCGGATCAGCCCGAACGGGATGACGACGGTCTGCATCAGCCAGAAGAACCCTCCTGTGCTGTGGGGGATGTCGCTGGACGAGAAGCGTGAGACGTTCAAGCGGCTGACCGGCTACCGCGACAGCGAGCAGTTCGACATCGATAACCCGAACCGCAAGCACTACCGCGACCAGCTGGGCGAGCTGCGGTTCGACAAGGTCGTCGGCGAGCAGAAGTCGATCGCGCACTTCCGCACCATCTTGACCCGTGAGGCGCTGGAAGCACGGGGTGAGATGTGACGGACCTGGAACGCCTGTGCTTCGGTACCTCGACGTTCGTGGCCGGCCGTCTGCTGCCTGGCAAGGACTCCCGGCCCGGACTGGAAGCGCTGCGTACCGCGCTGAGGGCCGGGGTGCGCATAATCCACTCCAACCCGCACCTCGGCACGCAGTGGGCGGTGCGGGAGGTGCTGGACGAGGTCGGCCCGGTTGCCGGGCTGCGCCACCTGGTCAAGGCGGAGTGCCCGCTGCGAGGGGATCTCGAAGCGCGCATCAACACGGCCATCGAGATGTCCACTGGCCAGCTGGGCATCGGCCGGATCGACGCCGTGGTGCTGCAAGTCGATCTCAAACGCACAGAGCGAACCGGACTGCTCAATGATCAGGCGGCGTTGAGGGAGTTCTACCGGTGTGGCGCCCAGGTGGCGTTCGCCTCCGGCCGGATCGACGCGGTCTACGCCTACTGCCATGGCCCTGCGGCCGTCCGCGCTGCCCTGCGGGAGGAGCCGATCACGGCCGTCGCTGCCCAGTACCACCTCGCTTCACCCTGGCCGGTCTCCCATCTGGCCCAGATCTCGCAGGCGGGCCGCGGCTTCGTCGGGATGTCGCCGCTCAACCGCGGTGCACTGATCGACCCGCTCGCCCGCACTGGCAGCGGCAGACTCCGCCCTCTCGCCTGGGTGCTACGTGATCCGCGTGTGGAGACCATCGCCATCACCATGTCCTCACCGGAGCACGTCAACGAAGTGATCGACACCGTCCGGAACTCGCAACGCTCAAGGCACTCCGGTCCCCGCGCCGGCAGCACCGGGCTCAAGGAGGCGGTCCTGTGATTGACCTCGCCCCGCCACGAACGGCCCCCGAGAGCCACGTCCAGGCCGACAGCATGATCTACGCCCCCAGAACCCAGCGCCCGTGCATGGGAGGCCGTGAGCGGATCGGCAGGCGCTGTTGACTCTGACTCTGGGGCTGAACTTCGGTACCCACGACGCGGCGGCGGCCATCGTTCACGACGGGACGGTGGTCGCCGCCGTTGAAGAGGAGCGCCTGAATCGGATCAAGAACACGAAGGCGTTCCCCGAGCAGGCGATCCGGGCCTGCCTGGACCTGGCCGGCGCCCACCCGCAGGACCTCGACCAGGCAGCGCTGTTCGTGGACCCGAAGCTCCACCTCCTCCTGGCACCGTCGAACCTGCGCTACGGCACGCCGGCGTCGATCGGCTCGCTGCTGTCCGACCTGGACAAGTACCGCACGCGCCGCCGGCTGCCTCACGTAGTCCGTCGCAGCGGCCTCTTACCCGGCCACCTGCCGCTCATACCCGTGCCGCACCACCGGGCGCACGCCGCCAGCTCCTACCTGACCTCCCCCTTCGATGACGCCCTGGTCGTCACGCTCGACGGCCGCGGCGAGTACGAGACCGCTGCGATCCATGACGGCACCGACGGCCGGATGACGAGGCGCCATCACATCGTCTACCCGCACTCGTTCGGATACCTGTACAGCGCCCTGACCCGGTATCTCGGCTTCCGGCCGCAGAGCGACGAGTACAAGGTGATGGGCCTGGCAGCCTACGGAGGCCCCCGGTACCTCGACCAGATCCAGCGCCTCGCCTGGCTCGACCCGCGCACCGGCCGACTGCACCTGAACCTGCGCTACTTCGACCACCACCGTCGGCCCAGCGCCCAGCGCAACCTGTTCAGCCCGGCTCTGGTCGAACTCCTCGGGCCGCCCCGGCGTACCGAGGACGAGATCACCGATCGGCACCGCGACATCGCCCGCGCCCTCCAGCACCTTCTGGAGCAGCTGGTTGGTTCCTACCTCGCCTTCGCCCAGCGCCTCGTGCCGCGACGATCGCTCTGCCTGGCCGGCGGCGTCGCGCTCAACTGCGTCGCCAACGCCACGGTGATCGCCTCGGGCCGGTTCGACCGGATCTTCATCCAGCCTGCGGCCGGCGACGCCGGCACCTCCGTCGGCGCGGCACTGGCCACCGCGGTCAGCCCGGTCCGGCGCCCGCTGCGACACGCCTTCCTCGGCCCCTCTTACGACGAGGAGACCATCCGCTCGGCCCTGGGCGGCATCCCTGCCGGACGGTACCGGGTGTGGCGCACGGCCGAGCCGCATCGGGAAGCCGCCCGGCTGCTGAGGGCGGAGAAGGTGATCGGCTGGTTCCAGGGCCGCATGGAGTTCGGACCGCGGGCGCTGGGAGCCCGCAGCATCCTCGCCTCTCCTCAGCACGCCACGACGGCTTCCCGGATCAACGCCATGATCAAACAGCGGGAGGCGTTTCGCCCGTTCGCGCCGGCTGTACTGGCAGAACGCGCCGACGACTTCTTCGCCCTGCCGTCGGCCGGCGCACTTCTCTACCCGTACATGCTGGCGACCGGCACGGTGCGCCAGCAGCAGCGGGATCGCCTTCCAGCCGTGGTCCACGTGGACGGCTCCGCCCGGGTCCAGACAGTGCACCGGGAGACAAACCCCTTGCTGTGGAACGTCATCGACGCCTATCACCAGCTCTCGGGTCTGCCCGTCGTGCTGAACACCTCGTTCAACGGCGCGGACGAGCCGATCGTCTGCACCCCGGGCGATGCGGTCGCGACCGTCCTGCGGTGCGGCCTGGACGCACTCGTGGCCGGCCCGTACGTCATCGAGGAGACCACCCGGTGAACCACCCCGGCGGCATCATCCCCGCCCCGTTACGCATAGCGGTGGAACGAGAGTTCGGCCCCGTCCTCCACGTCGAGGAGCGCCCAGGCGGCCACACCCCCGGCGTCTGCGCCGCCCTCACCCTGACCCACCGACGCGTCTTCCTCAAGGCGATAGCCGTCTGCCACCCATTCTCGAAGGACCACCAGCTGGAGGCCGGAATCAACTCCGTCCTGCCACCCGACCTCGGACCCCGGTTGCTGTGGTCCGACACCGTGGACGGCTGGCTCGCACTCGTCTTCGAGCACGTCGACGGGCGCCACCCGGATCTGAGCCCGCGCTCACCGGACATCCCGATGGTCCTGGAGAAGATCAGCATGCTGATCGACGTCCTGACCCCGAGCCCGTTCGCCGGTGCCGCTCCTATCGGCGACCACCGTGCCTACCGGGCGGTGCCGGCGGAAATCCTTGCCGGTGACACGCTGCTCCACTGCTCCCCGCGACCGGACAACCTGATCATCAACAGCGAGGTTCACGTGATCGACTGGGGCTCCAGCCGCTTGGGGGCAGGCTGGTTGGTGGCCGCGTTCATGGTGCCGCACTTCATCGTGGCCGGGCACAGCCCCCGCTGCGCCGAAGCACTCGTCCAGACCGTCCCGGCCTTCAAAGCGGCGCCGCGCGAGGCTGTCACGACCGTCGCCCGGGTCCTGGCGACCTACTGGAGCAGCCGCATCGACCACTACCCGCCTGGCGCCCTGTACGACTACCGCGTCCGGGCCGCCCACGCTGCCGGCAGCTGGGCGGATCACTGCGACACGCCGTAGACGGGCAGTTGGCCTGCGGCGGTCCCCGCCTCAGGCCGACCACGGCACGAGAATGACCCTCACCCGTATCGGCCCAGCTCACCCTGAGCGGTCCGGACCTCAGGAGCAGCGCATGTGCCGCAACGTCCCGCCGTCCGTCCTTGCCCCTGTAGAGGATGCTGCTCGTGACGGCATCGAGCGCTTCGGTGCTGGGTGCCTGATCCGCGACCGTGGCCGGGTCCTGCTCCTTCGACGGAAGCAGGGCGACTGCATGGCGGGCTTGTACGAGCTTCCGTCCGGAGGCGTGGAACCCGGTGAGAGCGTGGAGGAGGCCGCTCTGCGGGAGACCCTGGAGGAGTGCGGTCTGACGGTGACGATCACCGGCTACCTGGGCTCCGTCGACTACACCAACCGCAAGGGGCAGCGAGGCCGGCAGTACGCCTTCACCGCCACCGCGCCAAGCACCGAGCCCATCATCCTGAGCGAGCACGACGACTTCGTCTGGGCTTGGCCGAATGCCCTGCCGAACGTCTCGGACGCGGTGCGCGGGCTGATCGCGCTGGCCGAGCGGCGCTGATCAGCTTCGGCAGCCGGCCCTCACGAGAACCGGCGGCAGGGGGCTGCTGAGCTGGCACGACAGCGATCCGCACCCATCGCCATGACGTCACTCAGGGTGATCGGCCGAATCTGGACGGCGATTCTGCGTTGCTCACGGCGCCCCGGGCGTTCTATCCTCTGGGCAACGCGCTGACGGAGACAAGTAGCCGCAGGGCACGCGAGCCGAGAGAGCTGCCGGCAGCTGGGAAGGCAGCCTCGCGTCCAGTGGTGAATCCCCTCCCGAGTGCGGGGAGGAACGGTCGGCTTCGGCCCAATGCCCCGCCGGTTCGCTCCCGTCATCGAGCTGTCGAGGCCGTCATCTCGGTGACGGCGAAGGCGTGGTGGCACCGCGAGTTCCCTTCTCGCCCACGCCCCCAAGGGATCACGTCGGACTCCGACTGATCGATGGGACCCGAAATGCTGGACATCACCGTGATCCGCGAGCACCCTCAGCGCATCGAACGCGCGCTGGCGAAGCGAGCCGTTCACATCGACCTCACCGCCTTCCTCGCCCTGGACGAGAACTACCGACACGGCACGACCGAGGTCGAGACGCTACGCGCCGAGCGCAAGCAGATCTCTCGCGAGATCGCGCGGCTCAATCCGACGGACCCGGCCGCGATCGCCAAACGCACAGAGGCAACCGAACTCGGCACCCGCCTTGCCGCACTCGAAGAGCAGCTCACCGCCCTGGCCGCCGAGCGCCAGGCGTTCCTTGACCAGCTGCCCAACCTGCCCGACGAGGACGTGCCGAGCGGCGGCAAGGAGCAGAACCAGGTCGTCCGCGAGTACGGCGCCCGGCCGGACTTCGACTTCGAGCCGCACAACCACGTCGATCTGGCCCGCCGGCTCGGGCTGATCGACTACGAGCGCGGCGTCAAGCTCGGTGGCACCGGCAACTGGGTCTACCGCGGCAACGGCGCGCTCCTCGAATGGGCGCTGCTCAACTTCTTCATCGAGACCCACGTTCAGGACGGCTACGAGCTGATCCTGCCGCCCCACCTACTGACCTATCAGGCCGGCTACACCGCAGGCCAGTTCCCCAAGTTCGCCGAGGACGTCTTCGCCCTCGAACAGGGTCCGGCCGGGCCGCAGCGGTTCCTGCTGCCGACCTCGGAGACCGCCCTGGTCAACCTCCACCGCGACGAGGTCCTGACGGAGGACGAACTTCCGCGCAAGTACGTCGCCTACTCGCCCTGCTACCGACGCGAGGCCGGCAGCTACCGCGCCGCCGACCGGGGAACCCTTCGCGGCCACCAGTTCAACAAGGTCGAGATGTTCCAGTTCGCGCACCCCGACCACTCTGATGCCGCCCACGAGGAACTCCTGACCAAGGCAGCCGACTTGGTCGAGGCGCTCGGCCTTCACCACCGAATCACCCGGCTGGCTGCCGAGGACACCAGCGCGTCGATGGCCAAGACCTTCGACATCGAGGTCTGGTTGCCCAGCATCGACGGCTACGTCGAGGTGAGCTCGGTATCGAACGCCCGGGACTACCAGGCCCGGCGCGGCAACATCCGCTACCGCCCCGCGGCAGGAAAGGCCGCCTACGTGCACACCCTGAACGGCTCCGGGCTGGCGACCAGCCGCCTGGTGCCGGCCCTGCTGGAACAGCACCAGCAGCCGGACGGCACCGTGACGGTGCCGGCGGTGCTGCAGCGCTGGCTCGGCTGCAAGTCCCTGACCCCAGCAGCACCCAGGTAGTCGTACCGGCGGCAGGCCCGGGATAGCACATCCGGGCTTGCCACGCAGGAGAGGCCACTGCCTGGGCCGCCGCTATCGGCGGTGGCCCAGGCAGTGCGTGCCCTCTTGCAGCAACCCATGGACCAGGCGCCAGACGGGGAGGCTGACACCGTGACGGAGACCTTGCCCCAGTGGGCGCGGCGGATCGCCGGGCAGGAGCTGGCGGACACTCTGCCGAGGCGGTGGTCGCACTCCCAGGGGGTTGCACGGCGAGCCGAGCAACTGGCCGCGGTCGCCGGGCCGGATGATGGCCTGCTGGTTGCCGCCGCCGTGCTCCACGATGTCGGCTACGCACCTCGCCTGGCCCTGGCTGGCTTTCATCCCCTGGACGGTGCGAGGTTCCTGCGAAACCAGCATGGCGCAGACGCGCGGCTTGTGCGGCTGGTGGCCAACCACTCGCTCGCCCTGCTGGAAGCTGAGGAACGCGGGCTCCGCGAGACCCTGTAGCACGAGTTCCCGATGCTCGCTGACCAGGTGCTGGTGGACGCCCTGATCTTCTGCGACACCACCACCCCCGACGGAACGCCGACCAGCGCCCGAGACCGGATCTCGGAGATCCTCGCCAGGTACGGAGCCGGCACGCTGGTGGGACGGTTCATCCAGCGCGCACAGCCCGAGATCGAGGCGGCGGTAGCCCGTACAGAACACCGGCTCGCTGCCGCGAGTCAGCCGAGGTAGGGGTACCGACCGCTGAGGTAGTGGCCGATCTGCTGGCGCATGCTCGGGTGGATGTCGTACTCGTCCAGGTCGCCCGGCCGCACCCAGCGCACGCCGTCGGCCTCATCGTTGATCGTCGGGGTACCACCGACCGCGCGGCCGATGTATGCCACCTCGAACTGCTGGCGAGCCTCACCGTTGCTGCTGTAGACGACGATGTGCTCCGGATTGGAGTAGACCCCGAGGAGTCCGGTGATCTCCGCCTTGATTCCGGTCTCCTCCTCGCACTCGCGCACCGCGCAGTCGGCGGCGGACTCGCCGATGTCCTGCTTCCCGCCGGGCAGCGCCCACTGTCCGGTGTCGCGTCGGCGCTGCAGCAGGATCTCGCCGGCCTCGTTCTGCACGAGCAGGTTGCTCGCAGGGACCAACGAGTTCGCGGCCGGTGCGTCCGGATCGCCGTAGTACTCAGTCCTGCCCGCCATGAGACTGGCTCCCCTGCGCGTCGTCGGTCCACGGCCGGGCGGAGTCCCAGACCGCGTCGAAGCTCGAAGCGTAGCGGTCGAACCAGCCCAGCCCGCCGTCCTTCTGAAGGTGCAGCAGCGGGTTCGCGGACGCCGGCTGACCCCAAACGTGCGGGTTGACCAACAGGTCGTCGTCATAGCGGAACAGTGAGCTGTACAACGTGGTGTCGTGCAGGCGGATCTCGCAGCCGGGCGTGCCCAGCAGCGGCCGGTAGTAGGTCAGCGAGGCGCCGATCTTCGCTGCGAGGGCGTCGCCGATGCCCTCCTCACGTCCGCGGATCGCCACCGCGCGGCCCTGCGGGTCACCGAAGCACAGCCGGACCGTCACCCCGGCCGCCGCGCGCTGCGCCAGCATCGTGGCGATGCGCGGGTTCGACTGGGCGAAGAACGTCCCCGAGAACACCAGCACATCGATGACCTGATCTGCCTCGAGGAGCAGGGAGAGCCACATCTCCCGCGGGACGCTGGCACGATCGGGGTAGGTGGCCACGAGGCCGGCACCGGGACCGGTGACCTGTGCGGCCCGGGAACGGGGCTCCGGCCAGAGGAAGGTCTCGTCCACCTGGAGGTGGCGTGCAACGGTCCACCGGTGACGGGCATGGGGTACGCGACCGCCTAACCAACGGGTGACAGTCTTGGGGTCCACCTCGCAGACCGTCGCGAGTGCCGCAGGGGGCACACCGCGCTGGGCGAGTGCGGAGCGCAATCGCTCGTTCACAGCGGATATCCAACCGGACTGCGGCGGGACTCACAAGGACGTCTTGGGACCCATCACGGGCTTCACCATTCCCGCGCTGCGATACACACTCGACCTACGTCCCAAGTGAGTTGTCACATCGCAGGTAGATACCGAGCACTGCTGGCACCGACGCGCGCGGCCCTGGTGCTTGGCGAGCGCCTGACCGCCGGGACTAGGCACCGCTGGCCGGTGGGCCGGAAGAGTTCAGGCCCACGGTCACCACTACCGTCTCGGAGAAGAAGAAGCGCCCATTGCGGGCCGCGGCTTGCACTGCCGCGTGCCAGTCCGTCACATCGGCTGCGGTGACCGTCGTCGTGCCGCGTGCAACTGAGCCCAGCAGTGCTCTGCGCATGTCGTCCAGTCGACGTTCGGCGTAGCCCGTGAGTACCGTCGAGGCGGTCGTGAGTGTCTCGGTGCGCTGCAGGGTCAGCCCGGCGGCCGCGACCAGGCCAGGCAGTGCGCGACCGATGCGGCCGTTCGCGTGGTCCATCCACGGTTGGCGATCGTCGGTGAAGGCGTGCCACACCCGCCGGTCCAGGTCAGCCGGTGGACCGGCCACCATGATCGAGTCGAAGTCGACGTGCGCGAGCACCAGGGCGCCTTCGACCTTGAGGAATCGAACGGCCTTGCGAACGACTGGCTCGGCCCCTGGATCACCCTCCGACGCTGCTGGCGAGCCTGGACCAACGCACCCCCACCACCCGAACTCCAAGCCCTGATTGACGCCGTTGGCACCGGCCACGCCCTTGATCTCTACTCCCCGGTTTAACAAATCACCGGTACCATGCTCGCGGCTGCGGCCGACCCGGCCGCCCGGCGGGTGGAGAGCAGCGGGCAACTCGGCGAGGAGGACGTGGGCGCCGGGTGAGGAACGCCTCGGCTGCTCTGGATCTTCTGTCGGTGAGTGTTCGCGTGTCGCTCGGCGGGGACTCGTCCGGAGTTTCCCGGGCATGGTTTCCTGGCCGAGGCAGCGAGCCGACGGTGACACGGGAGGCCAGGTGGCGGGTCCGGGCGGGTTCCCCTCGCGGGGGGTGTGGCGGCGGCCGGCATTCCGGTGGGTGGACGTGCTGGTGGTCGTGGCACTGGTCGCGTTCCTGTACGGTCTGCTGCGGCTCGCCCCGTCACTGAACGCGCCGTTCCTGCCCAGCACGGCTCCTGACACGGTGTCGACGGACCCGGCGAACCTGCCGTACTACGCGGTGCGCTCGCTGGTGCGGATGTTCGCGGCGCTGGTGGCGTCGGTGGTGTTCACCTTCGTGTACGCCACCGCCGCGGCGCGGCTTCGGCGGGCGGACAAAGTGCTGCTGCCAGTGCTGGACATCCTGCAGTCCGTGCCGGTGCTGGGCTTCCTGTCGGTGACGGTGACCGCGTTCATCGCCCTGTTCCCCGGCTCGATCCTGGGCCTGGAGTGCGCCTCGATCTTCGCGATCTTCACCGCGATGGCCTGGAACATGACCTTCGCCTTCTACTACTCCCTCGTCTCCCAGCCCAAGGAGCTGGACGAGGCCGCGCGGGTGATGCGGCTGACGAAGTGGCAGCGGTTCTGGCAGCTCGACGTGCCCTCCGGGATGATCCCGCTGGTGTGGAACGGCATGATGAGCTTCGGCGGCGCCTGGTTCTTCCTCGCCGCCTCCGAGACCATCAGCGTCCTCAACCACCGCTACGCGCTGCCCGGCATGGGGTCATACGCCGCGGCGGCCATCGCCGCCGGCAACCTGGGCCAGGTCGGCATCGCGATCGCCGTGATGGTGGTCATGGTGATGGGCGTGAACGTGCTGTTCTGGCGGCCCATGGTCGCCTGGTCGGAGCGGTTCCGGGTGGAGGAGTCGGAAGCCGCCGAGCGCCCCCGCAGTCTGATGCTTGACCTGTTGCGCCGCTCAAGCGTCCCCGAACGGCTCGGGCGCCCGTTGCTGCCGATCGGCCGCGTGCTGGACCGGGCGAGCCGGCCGTTCGGGCTGGCCGAGCACCCGATCGGCGGGTCGGCGGCGCGCGAGCGGACGGGGGACGTGTTCTTCGCCGGTGCGGTCAGCGTGCTGGTGCTCTTCGGGGCCTGGAAGGCGTTCGCCTACGTCAGATCCACGGTGGGGCTCGCGGAGTTCGGACACGCGCTGGCCCTGGGAGCGGCGACCTTCAGCCGGGTCATCATCCTGATCGCGTTCGCGACGGTGGTGTGGGTGCCGATCGGCGTGTGGATCGGCATGAACCCGCGGGTGACCCGCTTCGCCCAGCCCGTGGTGCAGGTCCTGGCGAGCTTCCCGGCGAACTTCGTCTTCCCGTTCGCCACCGCCGCCTTCGTCGCGCTGGGCATCTCGCTGAACGTCGGCGCGATTCTGCTGATGGCGCTGGGCGCGCAGTGGTACATCCTGTTCAACGTGATCGCCGGCGCCTCGGCCATCCCCACCGACCTGCGCGAGGCGATGACCACCTTCCACGTCGGCGGGAGACTGAAGTGGCGCACCTTCATCCTGCCCGCGATCTTCCCCTCCTACGTCACCGGCGGGATCACGGCGGCCGGCGGAGCGTGGAACGCTTCCATCGTCGCGGAGGTCGTGACCTACGGCTCCCACACGCTGACCGCCACCGGCCTCGGCTCCTACATCACCCAGGCCACCGCCACCGGGGACTTCCCGAAGATCCTGGTCGGCATCGTGGTGATGAGCCTGTACGTCGTCGCCCTCAACCGGCTGTTCTGGCGCCGCCTCTACCGCATCGCCGAGACCCGCTACTCCCTCTGACCTTTCGTACCAGCGAGCGAGGCAGGACCCGTGACCACCGACCACCCGCGCACCCCCGGCCCCCGCCCGACCGGCGCCACGATCGTGCGGGCCGAGCGGGTGACCAAGACGTTCACCACCCCCGACGGCCGGGAGCTGCCGGTCCTGGACGACATCGGCTTCCACCTGGCGGAGGGCGAGATCGTCGCGCTGCTGGGCAAGTCCGGCTCCGGCAAGTCGACCCTGCTGCGGTGCATCGCCGGGCTGATCGCCCCGTCCTCGGGCACCGTCGCCTACCGGGGCGAGCCGCTGACCGGTGCCAACCCGGGTGTGTCGATGGTCTTCCAGTCCTTCGCTCTGCTGCCCTGGCTCACCGTGCAGCAGAACGTCGAACTGGGCCTGCACGCCCAGGGCGTCGGTGAACAGGAGCGGCGCGAGCGGGCGCTGAAGGCGATCGACCTGATCGGTCTGGACGGCTTCGAGTCCGCCTACCCCAAGGAACTGTCCGGTGGCATGCGCCAGCGCGTCGGCTTCGCCCGCGCCCTGGTCGTCGAACCGGACGCGCTGCTGATGGACGAGCCGTTCTCCGCCCTGGACGTGCTGACCGCCGAGAACCTGCGCAACGAGCTGGTCGGCCTGTGGGAAGGGCATGAGGCGCCGGTCAAGTCGATCCTGATCGTCACCCACAACATCGAGGAAGCCGTCCTGCTGGCCGACCGCATCCTCGTGCTGGCCGCCAACCCCGGCCGCATCCAGGCCGAACTGCGCGTCGACCTGCCCCGCCCCCGCAACCGCCAGGACCAGCACTTCGAATCCATCGTCGACACCGTCTACGGCATCCTCACCGGCCGGGAGGAAGCTGCCGTCGCCGCGGTAGAGCCTGCGACGACCGGTGGTGCCGAGCGGCCCGCCCCGACCCCGACCAGCGCGCCGCTGCCGGAGGTCAGCGTCGGCGGGCTGGCGGGCCTGCTGGAAATCCTCGTCGCCCGCGGCGGCGAGGACGGCCTGGCGGAGATCGCCGACGAACTCAACTTCGAGATCGACGACCTCCTGCCCCTGGTCGACGCCGCCGAACTGCTCGACCTCGCGCGCACAGACGGCCCCCGCATCCGCGTCACCGACGCCGGCCGCGAGTTCGCCGCCGCCGACATCCTCACCAGCAAGCAGCTCTTCGCCCACCACGCCGCCAGCCGCGCCCCGCTCGTGCGGGCCATCGTCCAGGCCCTGGCCGCCACCGACGATCACACCCTGCGCGAAGGGTTGTTCCTCGACCTGCTGCGGCGCGGTTTCTCCGCCGAGGACGCGCGCCGCCAGCTGGACACCGCCATCGACTGGGGCCGCTACGCCGAACTGTTCGACTACGACTCCGGCGACGGCGAACTCACTCTGGAACCCGGCGCGCAGGACGCCCTGTAGGCGGGGTGCGTGCCTCAGTCCTTCCGGCGGGCCGCCGCGTCGGCGAGCAGGCGGACCACGCCGGCGGGAAGGCTCAGGTGGCGCGCGATCCAGCCGGCGTCGTGGCCGTGGGTGGCGAACACCCACGCGGTGTAGAGCGTATTGAGGCTGGGCGCGTGCGCGCCCAGCAGCAGCGGCCGGACCGCCTCCATCGGGAAGCCCTCCAGGCTGCGGGCGCTGAACCACGATTCCTGATCCGCCTCCGCCTGCGGCACACCAGGGTGGCCTCGTCTGCGCAGCCGCTGCCACAGCACGCCGGCCACGACAAGGACCGCGACGCCGGCACCGAACAGCGCGCCGCCGACCACCGGCCGGTCGCGGACCGGCAGCACCACCAGCGCGACGACCTCCAGCAGGAGCAGGGCGATCACACCCAGCACCACCGCGCCCTCACCGGTTCGCGGGCGGGGCACCGCTCTCATTCGGATCACCTCTCCTTCCGATCAGTCTGCCAGGCACCCGGGGAGGCGTCGGGTCCTCGACGCGCCACTGACGCGTGGTCAGGCCAGGGCCTGGTGCTTCGTGTCGCCCTCCTCCAGGTGCCAGTGCAGGTCGCTGACGCCCGGCTCCAGGCAGAGGCGCGAGATGACCGGCTCCAGTGCTTGGGCGACGTCGCCGTTGACGGCGACCGTGGCCCGCAGGCTGGCGACCTCGCCGCGCTCACGCCGGGCACGCAGCCCGGTCGGTGCGAGGCCCGACGCACTGAGGGCCTGCAGAAGCAGCGCACGGATGTATGCCTCGGCGCCACGTTCGCACTCCAGGTGGACGGCCGCGCGCATGGTGGAGTCGGGGGCCCGCGCCCTTGAGGAAGCCCGGATCCGCTGCGTCCTGGTCGCACCCTCGAAGATGGAGCGCCCCGCCGGCGACCGGATCCTCGACGCTGCCGGTGGTCCCGTCTCTGCGGCCATGGAGATGACCGGCGGCGACGTATCGGGCGGTCCCACGAGGACATCGGCCAGGCCCGCGACGAGTGGCAGGCCGCCACCGACCGCTGCGGCGCCGTCCGGGGCTACCCGGGCAACCGCCTCCCCGCCCCGGAGCTCCCCGGCACCCCCCTCAAGCCCCGCGGCCGCACCCGCTGACCCGCGCGTTCGACGGGCACGGAGTCGCTGCGTGCCTTGGCTGCGGGACAACCCTCAGCGAGTTCGGTCACCTCACCGCCCGGCCGGTTCATCCTCACGCCCCGGCGGTCGGCCGGGGGCGTGAGGACGCCACCCCGCCCTCACCCGGCAACACCCGACACGTCATGCGCGAACTCGCCAGCCCCACCCCCCTCTCCCAGCCAGGTACCCCCAACACCTGTCGCGCGCGGTCGGCGGTCGGACCATCACCCCACGTCAGAGCAGCCGGTAGGCGATCTCGGTCGACGGCCCATCCGCCCGGCCCCGGAACCACTTGCGACACACCAGAACAACACACCCCACGCCTCGCCGAAAGTCCGGATGGAAATGACCGAGAACAAGTAAGGTCGAGGCTTGTTCGATTGACCCTCACAAAGGCGGTCTGGATACTGATCGAGCACGACGCAACCGAAACTCGTTGCGAAGCGAACTCCGATTCGAAATTTCATCCGGCTGAGGAGAATCCATGATCTCGAAAGCGAAGAAGGTCGTGAGCTCGTTGGCGATGGCCTTCGCCGCGGCGGCCACGCTCACCGTGGCCGTGCCGTCCGGCAACGCCTTCGCCATCGACCACGTCCAGTGTGACGGGAGCCGCAATGACTTCCTGAAGATCTGGTCGCACCTCGACGGCCGTGACAGCGTCGACTGCTACGCGAACGGGGGGACGATCGGCTTCGGCGGGTGGTGGATCGACCGGATCTCCACGGGGAACAACGACCTGGTCTACTCCGACGCCAACGGCGACTCGGTGAGGGTCAACCGCTGGACCGACATCACGTACCCGAACCGCCCGCCGAGGGTCAACTCCATCCAAATTCTCTGACGAACCGGCGGAGCGGGACCCGAACGGAAATTTGCCCGGCCGCATCACCGCAAGTCCCCGCAGCGCTTTGATCGCCGTCGAATTTTCTGTGACGTGAATTCGCTCAATTCCGGTCCACCGGCGCCGGCCATGCCCTCCAGGGGC
>NZ_JBHWIR010000095.1:28627-29017 GCF_042731835.1 Kitasatospora sp. NPDC059817
TTTTTTCGTTGAATATTATTTCCTCTCTACGCCACCCGCCGCGCGCGCCCGGCCCCCCGGCGCCCGCCGCCCCCCGCCGGCATGTGGTGTCACGGCTGCCCGCCGAGCCCCAACTTCCGCACCCCGAAGGGGGAACCCCAGGTGTTCCACAGAGCCCATCCTTCGGGCCTGTCCTCGACCCCGAGGCACGAGCACACCTCCTCGTAGCTCTCGGGCAGCAACGGAGGTCTCGGAAACCGGGTGCGACAGCACGGCCCCGCCTGGCTTCACCGAGGCGGCGGCGTGAGCGGTGCCGCCGCCGGACGTGGCGAGGGGCGGGGGGTGGGGGCGGCCGTGGGTCCGCGCCGGAACCGCCCGGGGGGGGGGGGGCGGGGGTGCCCGCGGGGGCGC
>NZ_JBHWIR010000096.1:0-2960 GCF_042731835.1 Kitasatospora sp. NPDC059817
CTACCACCCCCCGTCGGCGGCCCGGAGGGCGGGCGTGGCGGCGTTGGGGTGCGTGCATCGCAAGGCGGAGGAGGGAGTCCATGCGGAGCATCGGCGACTGACGACAACGCGGCGAGGTGCGTGCCCCGGCGTCGGCGCGCAGGCGGGGGTTTGAAGACACGCCCTAGGGCCCGCGGCGCTGACCTGCGGTTTCCCGTTCATGGCCGACAATGGACGGGTAACACCAACGGGGGAGCGTCAACCGGAAGGTCGGCATGTCGGGAGCAGCACCGCAGATCACCGTCCCCGCCTGGCTGGCGCGCGGCGTCGCGGCGAGCGAGGGCGAACCGGGCCGGCAGTGGCTGGCCGGGCTGCCCGCGCGGGTGGCCGCCCACCTGGCGCGCTGGGACCTCACCCTGGAGCGGGTGCTCGACCCCGGCGGCAGCCTGAGCCTGGTCGCCTACGTCCACCGCGACGACCTCTCCCCCGCCGTCCTCAAGACCGGCCTGCGGACCCCCGAGACCGCGCTGGAGCACGCGGCGCTCGCCCACTGGGCCGGGCGCGGAGCCGTCCTGCTGCTGGACGCGGACCCCGCCGAGGGCGTCCTGCTGCTGGAGCGGCTGCACGGGGACATCCCGCTGCGCTCGCTCGCCGAGGCGAAGGCGATGCTGGAGGCGACCAGCCTGCTGCACCGGCTCTGGAGCGCCCTGCCCGAGGACCACCCGTTCCCGACCCTCGCGGCCCGGACCGCCGACACCGCGGAACGGCTGCGCGGGCACCGCGCCCTGCCCGGCGCAGCCGAGGCCGAGCCCCTGATCGCCGAGGCCCTGGACACGGCCGACGGCCTGGCCGGCTCCGCCGCCGAGACCCTCCTGCTCCACGGGGACTTCCACCACGGCAACGTGCTCGCCGCCGACCGGGCGCCCTGGCTGGCGATCGACCCGCGCCCGCTGGCCGGCGAGCGGGCCTTCGACCTGGCCCGGCTGGCGCTGGACCGGGCGGACACCCTGGTCGGCTCCCCCGGCGTGGCCGCGGCCGTCCGCCGCCGGCTGCACCAGCTCGCGGACGCGCTGGAGGTGGACCGGGAACGGCTGCGCGGCTGGACGCTGTTCCGGGCCGTCGACCTCGCCCTGCGGGCCCTGGCGGCCGGCCGCCGGGAGGACGCCGAGCTCTACCTGGAGTTCGCCGGGGCGCTGTAGCGCGAGCCCCGGGGCACGCCCTACGCCTCACCCGGCCCGCGCAGCGGAAGCCGGGCCCCCATCACCGCGTACAGCCGGTCCGTGGCGGGAAAGCGCACCGCACGGGCGAGGTCCTGGTAGCCGAGCGCCCGGTAGAGCCGCCGGGCGGGGGTCTCCGCGTCGATCGCGGAGAGGATGCTGCGCTCCAGCCCGGAGCGCTCGCAGAGGGTGCGGATCAGCCGGGAGCCGACGCCCTGGCCCTGGTACTCGGGCAGCACGTGCAGCTCGGTGACGGCGAACACGTCGTCCAGCCAGGCGTCGTGGCCGCGCGCGTCCAGGTAGGGCTCGATCACCGTGCTCCACCAGTGGTCGCGCTGGTTGGGCATCCCGTAGCCGAAGCCGACCAGCCGACCGCCGCTCATCGCGCCGAGCGCGATCACCCCGGGCTGGTGGGCGTGCCGGCCGACGATGTGCAGCCGGACGGCGACCTCCTCGGCCGTCAGGCCGAACGCCACCGCCTGGACCTCCAGCGCCTGCGGCGCCCAGGCCGCAAGGTCGATGGCCTCGATCGTCACCCCGGTCAGCTGATCCATGCCTCGGACGTTACTACCCGTGGGCCGCCGGCGCGGGCGAAGATCGGAACCGAACTCCCGGGGGGCGGGCTCAGAACAGCACGCTCATGAACGCGCCGACCTCGCGGAAGCCGACCCGCCGGTAGGCGGCCCGGGCCCGCAGGTTGAAGTCGTTGACGTAGAGCGAGACCACCGGGGCGATCTCGCGCAGCGCGAGGTCGAGGACGGCGGCCATGCCGGTCTCGGAGAGGCCCCGGCCCCGGTACCCGGGGGCGACCCAGACGCCCTGGACCTGGCAGGCGCCCTCGGTGACGGCGCCGATCTCGGCCTTGAAGACGACCTCGCCGTCCTCGGTGAAACGCGCGAACGACCGCCCGGCGGACACGAGTTCGGCGACCCGGGCCTGGTAGAGCAGGCCGCCGTCACCGGCCAGCGGGGAGACCCCGACCTCCTCGGTGAACATCGCCACGCAGGCGGGCATCAGCGCGTCGATCTCCTCCCGCCGCACCCGCCGCACCAGCGGGTCCGGCGCGATCTCGGCGGAGGGCACGGCGGTGGCCAACAGCGGCTGGTGGGCGCGGACTTCGCGGGCCGGGCCCCAACTACGTTCCAGCAGCGCCCAGAAGGCGGCGGTGGCCCCGGCCGGGCCGACGATCGAGGAGCAGCGGCGGCCCTGCCGGCGGGCCCGCTCGGCGAAGGCCGCGACGGCCTCCGGCCCGGCGTCGACCAGGACGAGGTTGGCCCCGGCGTAGCAGAGCGCGGCGAGGGCACCGTCCCCGTCGTACCAGCCCCACATCTCGCCGCCGAGCCGCCAGGGGTCCAGGCCGACGGCCTCGACCCGGGTGGCGACGAAGGAGTTGGCGACCGGGTCGCGGTGGAGGATCTCCAAGGCGTCCGCGAGGTCGGGGGGCTCCAGCACGCGGGTGGTGGCCAGGGCGCGGGCGGCCTGGAACGAGCCGGGGAGCATCACACCTCGATCGAGCATCGAGACAGCACCTCACTGAGACGAATCTGGCCGCACCCTACTCCGTGGCCCCACCCGGCTACGACCGTGGCCCCACCCGGCTACGACCGTGGCCCCACCCGACTACGGCCGCGGGCCACCCGACTACGGCCGCGGGGGGGGGCGGGGGGGGGCCCCCCCCCCCGCCGGCGCCGGGGGGGTGAGTAAAAAAACAACCCCCACCCACACCACCGAGTGGGGGGTGGGGGTGGGGGGGGTTTGTTGGGG
>NZ_JBHWIR010000096.1:2970-28496 GCF_042731835.1 Kitasatospora sp. NPDC059817
GCGACCCCGGCGGCCCCCCCCGGAACACCGCGGCCCCCCCCCCCCCCCCGGCCCGGGGCCCCCCCCCCGCCGCCGGCGGGGCCGGCCGCCCCCGCCCCCCCCCGCTTCCGGAAGACTGCGCGCGGCGCACCGCGCGGACCCTGCGTGGTCAGTCGGCGGCGACGACGGTCGGCGTACCGGCCTCGACGCCCGCCTCCTGCATCTGCTCGGCGAGCTTGAGCGCCTCCTCGATCAGGGTCTCGACGATCTTCGACTCGGGGACGGTCTTGATGACCTCGCCCTTGACGAAGATCTGGCCCTTGCCGTTGCCGGAGGCGACGCCGAGGTCGGCCTCGCGGGCCTCGCCCGGGCCGTTCACGACGCAGCCCATGACGGCGACGCGCAGCGGCACCTCCATGCCCTCCAGGCCGGCGGTGACCTCCTCGGCCAGCTTGTAGACGTCGACCTGGGCGCGGCCGCAGGACGGGCAGGAGACGATCTCCAGGCCGCGCTGGCGCAGGCCGAGCGACTCCAGGATCTGGTTGCCGACCTTGATCTCCTCGGCCGGCGGGGCGGAGAGGGAGACCCGGATGGTGTCGCCGATGCCCTCGGCGAGCAGCGCGCCGAAGGCCACCGCGGACTTGATGGTGCCCTGGAAGGCCGGGCCGGCCTCGGTGACGCCGAGGTGCAGCGGGTAGTCGCAGGCGGCGGCCAGCTGGCGGTAGGCGTTGATCATCACGACCGGGTCGTTGTGCTTGACCGAGATCTTGATGTCGCGGAAGTCGTGCTCCTCGAACAGCGAGCACTCCCAGAGCGCGGACTCGACCAGGGCCTCGGGGGTGGCACGGCCGTACTTCTCCAGCAGGCGCTTGTCGAGCGAGCCGGCGTTGACGCCGATCCGGATCGGCACGCCGGCGCCCCGGGCGGCCTTGGCGATCTCGCCGACCTTGTCGTCGAAGGCCTTGATGTTGCCCGGGTTGACGCGGACCGCGGCGCAGCCGGCGTCGATCGCGGCGAAGACGTACTTCGGCTGGAAGTGGATGTCGGCGATCACCGGGATGTGGGACTTCTTGGCGATGATCGGCAGCGCGTCGGCGTCGTCCTGGGTGGGGACGGCGACCCGGACGATCTGGCACCCGGACGCGGTGAGCTCGGCGATCTGCTGCAGCGTGGCGTTGATGTCCGCGGTCACGGTGGTGGTCATCGACTGCACCGAGACGGGAGCGTCACCGCCGACCGGTACGTTGCCGACCATGATCTGCCGGGATACACGGCGCTTGGCGAGCGGCTTGAGCGGCAGGGACGGAATACCGAGCGAGATCGCGGTCATGTGCGCAGGGTTCCCCGGGGTTGAGGTGTGGTCGACCGCCCGGCCAGTGGGACGGCCGAGGCCGGGCACGCCTGGATCGCGCACCCGGCCTCCACGGTACGGCACGGCGCCGGACCCCAGCACACCCGCCGTACCCGAACGCTCTAGCTGATCTTCACCGGGTTCACCAGGTCGGCGACCATCACCAGCAGGGTGAAACCGATGAAGACGCTGGCCACGACGTACGCCACCGGCATCAGCTTGGCGACGTCGAAGGGGCCGGGATCGGGCCGCTTGAACAGCTGAGCGAATCGGCGGCGGACCGATTCCCAGACCGCGCCCGCGATGTGGCCGCCGTCCAGCGGGAGCAGCGGCAGCATGTTGAACAGGAAGAGCGAGAGGTTGATCCCGGCCAGGAGGTTGACGAACATCGCCACCCGCTGGCTGGCGGGCAGGTCCATGCTCACCAGTTCACCGCTGACCCGGGCGGCGCCGACCATGCCGATCGGCGAGTCCGGGTCACGCGGGGAGTCCCCGACGACGGCGTTCCACAGACCGGGGATCTTGCCGGGCAGCGCGGCCAGCGACTTCACCCCGTTCTCGGCCATGCCGACCATCCGGTCCAGGGACTGCCCGAAGCTCTGCTGGACGACCCCCTGCTTGGGGGTGAAGCCGAGGAAGCCCGCCTGCACGGTCTGGCCCTTGAGCGGCACGCCGTTGCCGTCGTACTTCTGCACGTCGTTGACGGCGATGACGGGTTTGAGGACGAGTTGCTGCCCGCCCCGGTCGACCAGGATCTCGACCTGCTGGCCGGCCGACTTCCGGATGTCCGCCTGGAGCTGGTCGTAGTCGCGGATCCGGTCCCCGCCGAAGGAGAGGACCTTGTCCCCCTGCCGCAGCCCGACCTCGTTGGCGGGGGTCTTGGGCGCGTCCGCGGGGCACACGTCGGTCGGCGAGCCGGCCTTGACCACGCACTGGGCGACCGAGCCGATGGTCGGCACCGCCGTCGAGACGCCGAAGCCCATCATGACCGTCAGGAACAGCCCGAAGGCCAGGACCAGGTTCATGAACGGCCCGGCGAACATGACGATGACGCGCTTCCACGGCTTGCGGGTGTAGAACAGCCGGTGCTCGTCGCCCTCCTGGAGCTCCTCGTAGGAGGCTTCCCGGGCGTCCTCGATCATGGTGCGCCAGGGGGAACTGCTGCGCTTGGTGATCCGGCCGTCCGCACCCGGCGGGAACATCCCGATCATCCGGATGTAGCCGCCCAGCGGGATCGCCTTGAAGCCGTACTCGGTCTCGCCCTTCTTCCGCGACCAGACCGTCGGGCCGAAGCCGACCATGTACTGCGGCACCCGGATGCCGAACAGCTTGGCCGTCGAGAGGTGGCCGAGCTCGTGCCAGGCGATCGAGACGAGCAACCCGACCGCGAAGACCAGGATGCCGACCACCGTCAAAACCATTGCCACCGCTGGCCCTCCGTCATGCCGCTCTGCTCGTCGTCTTGTCTTACCGCAGTCACGCCCAGCCGGACACCCGGTACGGGTGCACCCGGCCGGAAACGGCCCACGCCGTCAACCCGCCGCCGTCAGCCCGCCGCCAGCTCGCGGGCCCGGGCGCGGGCCCAGTCCTCCGCGTGCAGGACGTCCTCGACCGTCAGGGAAGTTCCCGGCACGGGCGTGCCGTGCTCGGCGACGACCTTGGCAACAGTGTCCACGATTCCCGTGAAAGCGAGGCGCCCCTTCAGGAACGCCTCCACGCACTCCTCGTTGGCCGCGTTGAAGACCGCCGGCGCGGTACCGCCCAGGGTGCCCACCTCGCGGGCCAGCTCCACCGCCGGGAAGGCCTCGTCGTCCAGCGGGAAGAACTCCCAGGTCGCGGCCTTGGTCCAGTCGCAGCCGGGGGCGGCGTCCGGCACCCGCTCCGGCCAGCCCAGACCCAGCGCGATCGGCATCCGCATGTCCGGCGGGCTGGCCTGCGCCAGCGTCGAACCGTCGGTGAACTCCACCATCGAGTGCACCACCGACTGCGGATGGACCACGACCTCGATCCGGTCGAAGGGCACGTCGTACAGCAGGTGCGCCTCGATCACCTCCAGGCCCTTGTTCACCAGGGTCGCCGAGTTGATCGTGACCACCGGGCCCATCGCCCAGGTCGGGTGCGCCAGCGCGTCCTGCGGCGTCACCCCGGCCAGCTGCTCACGCGTCCGGTTGCGGAACGGACCGCCGCTGGCCGTCACCACCAGCTTGCGGACCTCGGCCCGGGTGCCGCCCGCCAGCGCCTGGAACAGCGCCGCGTGCTCGGAGTCCACCGGCACGATCTGCCCCGGCCGCGCCACCGCCTTCACCAGCGGGCCGCCGACGATCAGCGACTCCTTGTTGGCCAGCACCAGCACCCGGCCCGCCCTCAGCGCGGCCAGCGTCGGCCGCAGCCCGATCGACCCGGTGATGCCGTTCAGCACCGAGTGGCACTCCATCGCGGCCAGCTCGGTCGCCGCGTCCGGCCCCGCCAGCACCGTCGGCAGCGCAGCACCCGCCGCCTTCGCCGCCAGCGCCGCGCGCAGCGCCGGCTCGGCCGCCGGGTCCGCCACCGCCACCGTGTGCACGCCCAGCCGCAGCGCCTGCTCGGCGAGCAGCTCCACCCGGCCGCCGGCCGCCGACAGGGCGACCACCCGGAACCGGTCCGGGTTGCGGAGCACCACGTCGATGGCCTGGGTGCCGATCGACCCGGTCGAACCGAGGATCACCAGCTCCCGGGGGCCGGAAGGGTCCTGCACGGTGGGCGTGAACCGCAGCTGCGGGTGGGCGAGCGAAGTCATGCGCCCATTGTGTCCTGCCCGGGGCCCCGCGCAGGACGCCTCCCGGCAGGACGCCGCCCCGCGCCCCGGGCTGCCGTCGGAGCCATGCGCACCGTCATCGCCGGGGGCCACGGACAGATCGCGCCGAAGCTCGCACGGCCGCTCGACGGCGACGCCACGGTCGAGGAGGCCGTCTCCGTCGCGGACGGACAGCGCGGCTGGGCCGACCTGGCCCCGGAACGGGCGAAGGGCCCGGTCACCGGACCGAGCCCTTCACTCACGGGTTCGCTCAGAGGTCGAGGCCGCTGAGGACCAGGACCTTCTCGACCGTGTAGTCGTCCATCGCGTACCGGACGCCCTCACGGCCGACACCGGAGTCCTTGACGCCGCCGTACGGCATGGGCGGGGCGCGTCGGGCGGGCGGTGCCGTGATCACCCCCCCCCCCGCAGCCGGCGCGGGGGGGGCCGTTCGGGCGGTGCGCGGGGTCGGGGTGAACACGCCCGCCTGCAGGCCGAACGCCGAGTCGTTGACGGCCGCGAAGGCCTCGTCCACGCCGTCCACCCGGTGCAGCGACAGGACCGGGCCGAACACCTCGGCCTTGGCCAGGATCGCGTCCGCGGGCAGCTCCGCCAGCACGGTCGGCGCGTAGGTCGCACCCTCGCGGCCCCCGCCGGCGAGCACCTTGGCGCCCTTGGCGACCGCGTCGTCCACCCAGGACTCCACCCGCTTCGCGGCGTTCTCGTCCACCAGCGGGCCGACGTCCGTCGCGTCGTCGTTCGGGTCACCGGTGACCTGCGCCTTGACCTTGGCCACGACCTTCTCCACCAGCGCGTCGTACACCGACGCGTCGGCGATCACGCGCTGCACCGAGATGCAGGACTGGCCGCCCTGGTAGTTGGCGAACATCGCGATCCGGGTGGCCGCCCAGTCCAGGTCGGCCTCCGAGGACCAGTCGGCGAGCACCACGGCCGCGGCGTTGCCGCCCAGCTCCAGGGTGCAGTGCTTGCGCGGCACCGAGTCCATGATCTGGTAGCCGACCTTGTCCGAACCGGTGAACGAGATCACCGGCAGGCGCTCGTCCTGCACCAGCGCCGGCATCCGGTCGTTCGGCACCGTCAGGATGCTCCACGAACCGGCCGGCAGGTCGGTCTCGGCCAGGATCTCGCCCAGCACCATCGCCGACAGCGGCGTCGCCGGGGCCGGCTTCAGGATGATCGGGGCACCGACCGCGATCGCCGGGGCGACCTTGTGGGCGACCAGGTTCAGCGGGAAGTTGAACGGGGCGATCCCCAGCACCACACCGCGCGGGAAGCGGCGCACCACCGCGAAACGGCCCACGCCGCCCGGGTCGGTGTCCAGCCGCATCGTCTCGCCGTTGGTCCGGCGGGCCTCCTCGGCCGCCCAGCGGAAGACCGACACCGCGCGGCCGACCTCACCACGGGCCCACTTGATCGGCTTGCCGTTCTCCGCGGTGATCAGCTGGGCGAGCTCCTCGGTGCGCTCGGCCAGGCGCTTGGCCACGTGGTCCAGCGCGGCGGAGCGGACGTGCGCCGGGGTGGCGGCGAAGACCGGCAGCGCGGCGACGGCGGCGTCCAGCGCCTCCTCGACCTGGGCCTCGGCCGGGATGCTCACCTTGCCGACCAGACGGCCGTCCCAGCTGTTGTGCACCTCGAAGTCGGCGTCGCCGCTCGCCCGTCGGCCGGCCAGCCAGAAATCGTACGTGGTGGTCACCGTGGTACCGGCCCTCTCCTCGTCGTCATCGGGCCCACGGGTGTGGGACCCGAACCCGAGGGTAGGTGGGGCGGCGCACCGACCGGATTGGCCGACTCGGAGCGTTCGCCCCCGACGCTGCTCCATCCCGTCCAGGGCCTCCCGGGCCGAGCCCGGACGGGGCCCTGCCCGGTACGGCTCGGTGCGGCCCGGGTGCGACCTACTCCTCGCCGGAGCGCAGCGCCAGCCACAGCTCCATCCGCACGTCGGTGTCGTCCAGCGAACGCCCCAGCAGCTCCTCGACCCGCCGCATCCGGTAGCGCAGCGTGTGCCGGTGCACCCCGAGATCGGCCGCCGCCGCGTCCCACTGCCCGTGCCGGGACAGCCACGCCCGCAGCGAGGCCACCAGATCGCCGCGGGCCGTCCGGTCGTGCTCGCGCAGCGGCCGCAGCAGCCCCTCGGCGAACGCCGTCACCGCGTCCTCGCCGAGCAGCGGCAGCAGCGACCCCGCGCCGACCTCCTCGTGGTCCACCGACCGTCGGCCACCGCGCAGCGCCACCGCCAGCGCCCGCTCGGCCTGCGCGTGCGCCGTCCCCGCGTCCTCCAGCGCGGCCGGCGCCGACACGCCCAGCGACAGGCCCTCGTGCTCCTCCACCACGCCCAGACAGGCCCGGTGCACCGCCCCGTTGTCCAGCGCCAGCACCATCAGCCGCGCCCCGTGCGCGCCGTCCTCCCGCGCCACCAGCAGCTTCTCGCCCACCCGGGCGCCCGCCTGCTCGGCCCGGTCGCCCAGCTCCCCGAGCGCCTCCGCGGCCTCCGCGTTCGGCCCGGCACCGGCCACCAGAACCCGTATCGTCCCCTCCGGCATACCGCCGAACAGCCCCAGCGCCACCTGGCGGGCCGTCGCCACCTCGCCCGCCAGCACCATCCGCAGCAGCGCCGCGCCCATCCGCTCCTCGGCCTGGCGCAACTCGCGCGAGCGCTCCAGCGTCAGGGTCAGCAGCGCCACCGCCGCGTTCAGCACGTACCGCTCGGTCGGGGTGATCCGGTCCTCGGTGCCCACCGCCAGGAAGCCCCGGGCCCGCCGGTCCGCCCCCAGCGACTGGACCACCACGTAGTCCTCGTCCGCCGTGTCGATCCCCGGCGCCCGCCCCTGCAACGCTGCGCTCGACGGCGCCGGACGCCGGCGCAGCCGGTCCACCTCCGCCGCCAGCCGCCCCGCCCGGCGCGCCGCCCAGTCCGGCGCCACCACCGACAGCGCCCCCGACCCGTCGTACAGCGCCGCCCAGCCGCCCAGCCGGGCCGCCAGCCGGCGCACCACCGCCGTCGTGCCGTCCTTGCCCAGCGCGGCCCGGGTCAACTCCTCCTGCGCCTCGAAGGAGGTCGTCACCGCCTCGTACTGCTCCGCGGCCAGCGCCGCCGACACCACCTTGCTGATCGCGATGAACGGCGTCGGCTCCGGCACCCGCAGCAGCGGCAGCCCCCGCTGCGCGGCCGCGTCCACCAGCGGCTGCGGCACCTCCGTGTGCGACAGCCCCACCCCCAGGCCCAGCCCCACCACCCCGGCATCGGCCAGCCGGTGCACATACGCCTGCAACTGGGCCGCCGTACGGCCCAGCTTGATCCCGGTGGTGAGCAGCAGCTCGCCACCCTCCAGGAACGGCGTCGGGTCGTCCAGCTCGCTGGTGTGCACCCAGCGGACCGGCCGCTCCAGGTGATCCGCGCCGGCGAGGACCGTCAGATGGAGCGAACTGTTACGGACAACGGAGGCGAGTGTGGGGGGCATGGCACCTTCGGGGGATCGACCTGACCGCGCCGTTGCGGCCGGGCGAGGAGAGGGCAATGGGACAAGTGAGAGTCTCTCCCCCTCATTATGGACGCTCCGGACAACCGGCACTGCCGAATCCACCGTGAAGGCGAGCTTCCGCCCCGCGCCCCGTCAGCCCCGAAGATCCACCAGCAACGGCGGCACCTGCTCCCCCGACACCGCGGTCAACGACACCACCGCATGCCCCGCCGGCAGCGCGTGCGCCAGATCCGACGGCGACCAGCGCAGGCGCTCCACGTCCCGCGTCGTCACCGACTCCGTCTGCGCCGCCGTCCCCGACAACGCCCGCCGCCCCAACCGCCCGGCCCGCCGCACCACGCCACCCGAGGTGTCGGGCGTGTGGGTCACCGCGGTCTCCTGCACCAGGTGCGTCCCCCAGGCCTCCGAGAACAGCCGGCCGTCCCACGGCGCGATCCCCGGGAACGCCATCCGGCAGCCGACCGCGCCGAACAACGGCGCCCGCAGCGCCTCCGGCAGATCCACCAGCGTGCGCAGCAGCAGCACCGCGCCCGCGTTCACCCCCCGCATCCGCTGCACCCCGCGCACAGCGGTCGCGTCCAGCGCCGCCGACGCGTCGTCCACCACCAGGCCCGCGAACAGCGAACGGTCCGTACGGGCCCCCGCCGCCTGCACGAACTGACCCACCACCAACCGGGACAGCATCCGCGCGGCCTCCGGATGGCTGCGCTCCGGCAACTTCACCCGTACCCGCAACGGATGGTCCAGCACCCGCATCGCGAACGGGGGCCGCCCCGTGCCGTCCGTCGCGAAGGCGCCCTCGAAGGCCGGCCGGTCCAGCAGCGCCAGCCGGTCCGCCAGCAGCGCCCCGGGATCGTCCGCCCGGCCGCGCTGACGCTCCCGGTGCTCCAGGTCCCGCTCGTACACGGCCAGCCGGCCCGCCACCCCGAGCGCCTTCACCAGAGCCGCCAGCACGTCCGGCTCACCGGCCAGCAGCGCCCGCAGCTCCCGCACCCCCGGATAGCGGGCGTACGCGGCGTGGAACGGGCCCACCACCTGCTGCAGCGCCGTCCGGGCGTTCTCCGCGCGCGCCGTCAACTCGTCCGGCAGCAGCGCCTCGGCCAGCCGGGCGGCCGCCTCGTCCGGATCCTGCGCCGCACCGTAGAGGTCCAGCCCGTACACCGACGCCGGATCACCGGGCGCGATCACCACGTCGTACCAGGCGTCCGGGCCCAGATCCGCGTCCGCCGCCCCCACCACCACCACACACGCGGTACCGGCCAGCGCCTGCAGACACAACGCCTCCGCCACCGGCCGCGCCAGCCGCGCCGTCTTCCCCGTCCCCGCCGGACCCACCGCCAGCAGCGACGTGCCCAGCAGCGCCGGATCCAGCGCGAACCCGGCCGCCCGATGACTCAGCGGGTTCTTCGGCACGTCCTGGGCCGTCCCCAGGCAGACCTGGCCCAGCAGCAGATCGTGCCGCTCAGCCCGGTCCGCCAGCTCCCGCGACTCCGAAGGGTGCGCGAAGGCCGCCCCACCGCGCGCCACCACCTGCTCGACGAAGGCCGGCACGAACGCCGGATCCGCCTGCGCCGACTCCCACGCCCGCTGGATCCGCACGTAGTCGACGTCCCCGACCGCCTCCCGCTCCAGCCGCCCCGCCGCCTCAGCCGCCCCGCCCTGCCGCAGCCCGCCCCACGGGTCCAGCCGCCGCACCACCTGGGCCACCGCCACGCCCTCCTCGGCGGGCTGCTCCTGCGTCACCGCCCGCGACAGCAACGGCGACACGTACCGCCGCCACACCTCGGGCCAACGGCCCATCCGGCCGAAGAGCTTGATGACGACGCCGATCACGAGCGCGTTGGCCACCAGCAGCGTGAACATGGCCTCGGACTCGGACGGCGACGCGAGCGGGCCGATGCCGGCCTGTCCGCCGAACCACACGAGCACGTACATCAGAAGCTGCGTGCCGTAGAGATAGGCGAACCACCCCACCACCGCGTTGAGGCCCGCCCGTAGGAGCAGCGGCCAGGCCGCGACCTGGGCCGCCTCCGCCCGTTCCGGGTCGAGCGGGCGGTAGCCCAGCCGGTAGACGCCGGGTTCGGCTTCCGGGCGCGGGGCCGCGGCCCAGGTGGGGAGGTCGAAGGCGGGGGCCCCGTCGGTGCGGGTGCCGGGCCGTTGGCGGGGCATGGGGGCCGGGGGTCCGGTGGTGGTCCGATCGGTGTGGTGGTGTGCCCCGTCGTGCGCCATGTACGGCCCCGCTCCCTCGCCCGCCCGGCCCGATCGCCGTCGGTGCCGCCATACCCATGCCGCCGTACCGGCGACACGCCCGCGCTCAATGTAGTGGAGCGGGGCCTGCTGGCAGTCGCACCACCCGCGCTGGCCGTGCCGGACAAGTCGGACGGCTCAGTGCTACCGAGTGGCGCATGCCCGGCCGGGGAGGGCGGCCGTAGCCTGCGAAGCACCGAGCCGAGAAGTCTGGAGAACCCCATGAGCGCCGCAACGCCGCTCCCGCAGGAGCGCCGCCTGGTCACTGCGATCCCCGGTCCGAAGTCGCAGGAGCTGCAGGCCCGCAAGCTGGGTGCGGTGGCGGCCGGTGTCGGCACCACCCTGCCGGTGTACGTGTCCCGTGCCAACGGCGGCGTGCTGGAGGACGTGGACGGCAACTCGCTGATCGACTTCGGCTCCGGCATCGCCGTGACGAACGTCGGCAACAGCGCCGAGGCCGTGGTGGCGAAGGCGAGCGAGCAGCTGGCCGCTTTCACCCACACCTGTTTCATGGTGACCCCGTACGAGGGTTACGTGGCGGTCGCCGAGCAGCTGAACGAGCTGACCCCGGGTGACCACGACAAGCGCACCGCGCTGTTCAACTCGGGCGCCGAGGCGGTCGAGAACGCGGTGAAGGTGGCCCGCGCCTACACCAAGCGCACCGCCGTCGTGGTGTTCGACCACGGCTACCACGGCCGTACGAACCTGACCATGGGCCTGACGGCGAAGAACATGCCGTACAAGCAGGGCTTCGGCCCGTTCGCCCCGGAGATCTACCGGGTGCCGGTGGCCTACCCGTACCGCTGGCTGACGGGTGCGGAGAACTGCGCCGCCGAGGCCGCCGCGCAGGCGATCGAGATCATCAACAAGCAGATCGGCGCCGAGAACGTCGCCGCGATCATCATCGAGCCGATCCAGGGCGAGGGCGGCTTCATCGAGCCGGCCAAGGGCTTCCTGCCGGCGATCGTGGAGTACGCGAAGGCGAACGGCATCGTGTTCGTCGCGGACGAGATCCAGACCGGTTTCTGCCGTACCGGCCAGTGGTTCGCCTGTGAGGACGAGGGCATCGTCCCGGACCTGATCACCACCGCGAAGGGCATCGCCGGCGGTCTGCCGCTGGCGGCGGTGACCGGTCGCGCCGAGATCATGGACGCCGCGCACGCGGGCGGCCTGGGCGGCACCTACGGCGGCAACCCGGTGGCCTGTGCGGCCGCGCTGGGCGCCATCGAGACGATGAAGGAGCAGGACCTCAACGGCAAGGCGCAGCGGATCGGCGAGATCATGCTGGGCCGCCTGCGGGCGATGCAGGAGAAGTTCGACATCATCGGCGAGATCCGCGGCCGCGGCGCGATGATCGCCGTCGAGCTGGTGAAGCCGGGCGGCAAGGAGCCGAACGCGGAGGCCACCGCGGCCATCGCGAAGGCCTGCCACGCCGAGGGCCTGGTGGTGCTGACCGCCGGCACCTACGGCAACGTGCTGCGCTTCCTGCCGCCGCTGGTCATCGCGGAGCACCTCCTGGCCGAGGGCCTGGACATCCTGGAGGGCGCTTTCACCGCCGTCTGAACGGTATCGCCCGTCAGGTCGTGAACCCCCTCCGGAGGGTTGTCCGGACAGCGCTGAACGGCCCGTGGGGACCTCTGGTCCTCGCGGGCCGTTCGGTTGTCACCGGCCGGTCGGACGGGCCCGACGCCCGGTCGGGCCAGGTCGTCGGGGCTCCCGGAGGGCCGCCCGGGGCGGGGTGAAGATGATGTGGGGAATCGCTGAAGGCGCTCGGTGCGGAAGGGCTGTTGACGTAGTGTCATCACCGATGGACAGCGAGCCGCAGCCATGGGCGGAGCCGCTTGCGGGGTCGCCCCCGACGGCGGGTCCGCATGCGTGCCGCGAGGACAACCAGGCCGCCCCGGGAGGGGTGGCGTCCACCGAAGACCGATCGACCGACCGTCCGACCCACACCCCCCGGGGCGCACGGAACGGCGATCATCAGAGCCGCCCCGGAGCTCTCCCCCCTGCTCCGGGGCGGCTGTCCGGCGTTCCGGGCCGGGTGGCCCGTTCGGTGGCCGTGCCGCTGACGGCGGTGGTCGTCCTGTTGTTGGTGTCGTGGCAGGTGGCGGCGGACGGCCCGCTGCTCGGATGGGACCGCGCGGTCCGCGGAGCCGTCCGGAGCGCCCACCGGGACCACCCCAGCGTGCTGCTGGACCAGCTGGGCCAGGTCCTGTCCGACCTGGGCGACAGCGTGCCCGCGATCCCGGTGCTGTTGGCGGCCGGCGTGCTGGCCGCGTGGCGGTGGCGCCGGACGGGGGCGGCGGGGCGCTGGTGGCTGCCGCTGCCGGTGGCGGCGCTGACCGCCGGACTGATCCCGCTGCTGGTGGTGCCGGCCAAGGCGGCGTTCGCCCGGCCGGGCCCGCTCGGTGATCCGCTGACGCCGGGGCAGTGGGGCTGGTACCCGTCCGGGCACACCGCCACCGCGTCGCTCTCGTACGGGGTGGCGGCGCTGCTGCTGGTGCGGGTGGCGGGGCCGTGGGCGGCGCGCCTGCTGACGGCGGGCGCGGGGCTGCTGGCGGTGGGCGTCGGCGCGGGGCTGGTGTGGAGCGACTTCCACTGGCTGCTGGACGTGGTGGCCAGCTGGTGCCTGGCCGCCCTGGTGCTGTGGGGGCTGGCCCGGTGGCTGCCCCGGCCGGGCGGCGGGGGCGGCGGCGGTCAGGCCTCGGGGTCGTCGTTGCGGTGAACGAGGCCGGTCTCGCCGTTGTCGCGGTGCCATTCGATGACGAGTTCGTCGCGGGCGCCGAAGCGGACGAGGTGGCGGCCGACGACGTCCTCCAGACCGGGCAGGTTCTCCCGCTCGCCCTCGACGGTGAGCAGCAGCGCGTCGGGCCGGGCTTCCAGGGTGGCGGTGCCGGCGCCGAAGACCAGGGTGCCGCGGCCGGTCTCCTCGGAGAAGGTGGCCTCGATCTTGCGGCCCATGTGGGCGGCGAGCTGCTTGGCGTAGCGGGTGGGGCGGTCGGTGGTGACGCGGGCTTCGGAGCGGGGCACGGGCCCTCCAGGATCCTGGGAGGGAACTTAGGGTCCCCTCAGTTGGGGCTACGCTAACCCAAGTACTGAGCCAAGCTCAACATTTTTCTCCGGGTGCCGTCCGCTGTCGGCCGCCGGCCCCGGACCGGCCGATACCCTGGGGCGGACGCCTGCCGAGGAGACCGCCGATGACCACCACGCCGACCGACCCGGCGGACCCCTCCCCCGGCCCGCCCGGCGCCCCTGCCGAGGCGACCGCCTCGGACACCACGGCTTCGGACGCGGCCTCGGACACCGCCGCCTCGGACACCACGGCCTCGGACACCGCCGCCGAGCTGGCCGACACGATGACCAGGGCGATCAAGCGGATCCGTCGGCAGACCGGGTGGCGGCTGGAGCCGTACGGCATCACCCCCGGCCAGGCCCGGGCGCTGAACACCCTGGCCCACGCGCCCGGCTGCGAGCTGCCGGACCGCGCGATGCGGCTGAGCGACCTCGCCGAGCGGCTGCACATCGCCCCGCGCTCGGCGACCACCGTGGTCGACGCACTGGAGGAGGCCGGCCTGGTCGAGCGCAGGCCCGATCCGGCCGACCGGCGGGCGGTCCGGATCCTGCTGACCGAGGCGGGCCGCGCAGCGGTGGAACGGATCGGGCAGGTCCGGCACGAGGTGGCCCAGGAGTACTTCGGCGAGGTCGGTCCCGACGAGCAGGAAGTGCTGCTGCGAGTGCTGCGCGCCGCCGAGGCCCGCTTCCTCGCAGCCGGTCCACCACCGCGGACGGCGCCCCCGGGCACAGCACGGTGACGCGGGAGCGGTCGGCTGCGCTGGGCGGCCCGCCGCGTTAGACCCCGTCCCGGCCCGTCCCGGCCTGCCCTGCCCCTAGGTGGCGAGGCCGATCACCAGCCACATGAACCCCACCCCGGCGACGGTGCAGAGCAGGGTGCTGCGGGAGGGGTGCGGGCTGTGGGCCTCCGGGAGGATGTCGGAGGTCGCCAGGTAGAGCAGGAACCCGGAGAAGAAGCCGAGGTAGAGGCCGAGCAGGTGCTCGGGGATGGTGAAGGCCAGGGTGATCGCGGCGCCGGACACCGGGGCCAGCGCGTCCGCCGCGAGCAGCGTCAGCGCCCGCCGCCGGTTGTTCCCGTAGAGCCGGGTGATCGTGTACGTGTTGAAGCCGTCGGCGAAGTCGTGGGCGACGACGGCGATGGCGACGACCGTTCCGACCGTGGTGCCGGCCTGGAAGGCGGCACCGATCGCGAAGCCGTCCATCACGCTGTGCCCGACCAGGGCCAGCGCGGCGGTCAGGCCGACGCCCTGGCGCCCGGCGTGGTGGGCGTGCGCGTGCTGGTGGCCATGGGTGTGCTCGGCGTACTCGCTCTCGTGACCGCGGTGGATGGCGACCGCGCGCTCGACCACGTGGATGGTGAGGAAGCCGACCGCGAACATCAGCAGCGCCTGCGGCACGCCGTGCACCTCGTCCGGTGCCTGGCGCATGGCCTCGGGCAGCAGGTCGAAGGCGACCACGCCGAGCATGAGGCCGGCGGCGAAGCCGAGCACGAGGTGGCGGCGGTCGCCGGTGCGTTGGGCGACGAAACCGCCGATCAGGGTCATCAGGAACGCCCCGGCGGCGACCAGGACGGCGGTCACCGGGCCGCCTCCGGGTGGGTCGATCCGCTGTGCGGGCGCCGGCGGGTGCCGCCGTGTGGTCTGCCGGGCGCTCTGCCCATTCCTCTCCCCCTGGGGTCCGCCCGTGGCCGGGCCGACCGCCGACCGTATCGGACGACCGTTCGACGGTGATCGCCCGGGGTGCCGCTGCTCCGCCGGTGCCCGTTCCCCAGCCTCGGGTCGGGTGCGGGGGCGCGCCCGCCGGGCGGTCCGTCGGGGTGAGCTGCGAAGACGGGGACGGGGACGAGGGTGGGGGCGGGGACCGGAGGTGGGGTCAGCGGCCTGCGGCGAGGGGCAGGCCGAGGTGGGTGCGGGCGAGTTCGCTCACGCCGTCGCCGTCGACCAGGTGGATGTGGCGGTGGCTCTCCTCGCCCGTGAGGTCGAGGGCCTCGTCGGCGAAGCGGCCGGTGGTCAGCCGCAGGCCGCGCTCGGCGGACTCCTCCTGAACGGCCTCGGCCAGGGTGACGATCTCCTCCGCGCTGACCGGCGCGGCGCCCCGGGAGGCCCAGACCACCCAGCGGCCGGGCAGCGCACTGCCCGGGGCCCCCTCGCCGGTGGCGACCAGTCCGGCCGGGCCGCGCAGCCGCACGCTCCACTCGGCGAGCCCGCCGCGGGTGAGCAGGTCGCGCACCAGCTGGGCGAACTCGTTCGCGGACAGGTCGGGTGCGGCCGGTACGGCGGCACCCGCCTGCGCGGCGGGCTGCACGCCCACGCGGCCGTACGGGTCCGGGGTGACGGCGGCGCCGAGCTGGCGCAGCCGGACGAGCGCCTCGTCCTGCTCGGCGTCGGCGTAGACGCCTTCGTCGTCGCGCTCCTCGTACGGGGTGGCGGGCGGCAGCAGCCGGGTGCGGGCCAGTGCGTCGCGGTCGGCGTCCACGCTGACCAAGCACAGCGGTTCGGCGGTGCCGGGCTCGCGCAGCCAGCCGTTGAGCACGACGCCCGCGAGTATCTCGTCGGTGTCGACGGCGTCGGCGGCCTGGAGGGCGCGCAGGGCGAGCCGGGCGACCAGGCGCAGATAGTCGGTGGCCCGGTCCGCCGGCGGGCGCGGGACCGGGACGATGTCGCCGTCCGGGGCGAGCCGGTAGCCGGTGAGCGAGGGCACCAGGTCGAGCGGCGGCAGGTCGAGGTCCAGCACGGCGGTACGGGTGAGCGGGCGGAAGACCGCCCGGCAGGGGGCGGGCAGGTCCTGGGTGGCGGTCTCGGCCGCGGCGAGCGCCCGCTCCAGCAGTGACTCCACGGCGGCCGGCTCGGACAGCCGGTAGGCCCGTCGGCACTCCTCCAGGCTCTCGTTGTACTCGCGCACGGCGCGGGCCCGGGCCTCCTCGGCCGCCTCGTGGACGCGCCGGGACTCGTCTGCGGCCGGGTTGTCGGCCTCGGCCCGGCGGGTGCGCCACTCGCGCAGGGAACGCTGGTGGGCCAGCCGGGCCTGGGCGAGTTCGCGCTGGTAACCGGAGTCGAGCAGGCGACGGGCCGGGGCGCCGTCGGGGTCGGCGGTGGCCGACCCGGCGGGCGCGAAGTCCGCCCAGCGGGGCTCGGCCTCGCTGCCGGTCTCCGGCCCGTCGGCCGGGTAGGGGCGGGGCTCGTAGTGGCGCAGCTGGCTCTCGAAGTCCATGGCCGAGACGGGCAGTGCGGCCCGCCGGAGCAGGTCGGCCAGCCGGTCGTGCTCAGCCTGAACGGTGAGCGTGCGGTGGTGGGTCAGGGCGGCGGCCCGGCCGTGGGCGGCGATGGACTCCTCGGGCTCGGCCGGGCCGTCGCCGGACGCACCGTCGCCGGACCCGCCACCACCGGACGCGCCGTCACCGGGCATGCCGTCACCGGGCGTACCGGGGGCGGCCGGGCCGGGGTCGGCGGCGTCCGGGTCCAGGCCCTGGCCCTGTCCCTGGTCGGTGTTGAACTCTCTGAAGACCGAGGCGAGGAAGCCCGGCCGGGGGAACTGGACGGTGGCGGTGCCGTCGGGCTGGCCGTCTGCTGAGTGCTGCATCGGTCGTCGTTCCCCCATGCTCGTCCGGCGCCTGCCCGGGGCGGCCGGCGACCCTGCGGCCCGCCCCTGCCGGACATTGTCCACCGAACGGGCGGCAGTGGTCAGCCCAGCCTCTCAGTTGGTCCGGGTGTTGGTCAGGTGCAGGCCGATGTAGCCGACATAGATCCGGCCACTGCCCGAGCAGTCGTCCAGGTAGTGCAGCCGAGGCGCGGTACGGCCGCCGCCGATCCGCAGGTGTGCGCCCATGAAGGCGCGCCGGGAGGCGTCCACGCTCTCCGGGACGGGCAGCATCCGTTCGCGCTTCCACTTGGTGTGGCTGAACACCGTCCGGGACTCCCCGCGCACCGCCTTGCGGGGCGGGAAGTGGTGGCAGCCCTCCGGGGTGTGCTCGCACCACTGCTTGAAGTCGCCGCCGGCCGCGCCGCGGACCGCCGCCTCGGCGTACTCCTGAAGGGCGGTCAGCCCGTCCCAGGCGAGCCGGGCCCAGCCCGCGCCGGAGCACCGGAGCCCGTCCAGGGCGAGCGCGTTCTTCTGGTCACCGGTGAAGGTCAGCAGCGTGAACTCGTCGATCCTGGCCATGAGTTCGGTGAAGGTCTCCGGTTTTCCGGGCCGGGCGGACGGCTTGGCGGCGAAGTGCCCGGCGGCGCCCTGGAGGATGCAGTGGCGCCCGGTGAGGGCACGGGAGCCGGCCCGTACGTGGCCGTCCCGGCCGTCGTGGCGCTCGCGGAGCTCCGGACGGTCGCGGCCCTCATGACCCTCGCGGCCGTCCTGCTTGTCCCGGCTGTCCCGACCCACGCGGTTGTCCCGGCGCTCGTGCCGCAGGGTGCGCCGGACCCGCTCCAGCTCGTCGGCCCTGGCCTGCTGCTCGGCGCGGTCCTGCTGCTCCTCCCGGACGAGCGCGGCCAGCTCGGCGCGGGCGGCGGCCGGGTCCCCGGCCGGGCTGACGGCCGCGCGGGGCGGCGCCGGGGCGACCCGCAGCACCGGGACGGCCGCCAGCGTGGGTGGCAGCGGCAGGTCGGCGGCGAGCCGACGCGGCTCGCGGGCGAGCAGCCCGGCCGCGCGGCGGAGGTCCTGCTCTATTCGCCCCCGGGCGAGCACCGGGTGCCGGGCGCCGTCGCACCGGGAGGCGGGGTCGACCTCGGGTAGGTAGGTGCGCACCGCTCCGCCGTAGACGCTGTGGTACTCCAGCGCGACGTTGAACCCGGTCCGGGCGCCCGGGTCCAGGACGTAGGCGGTGGCCAGGCCGGGCAGCTGGTGGCAGAGCGGGCGGACGACGTCCTCGACCCAGCGTTCGAGCGGGAGGTTCACCGGGACGCTGGCGACCACGACGGGCAGCCGGCGCTCCGGGTCGCAGAGCTCGTCGATCAGGCCGTCGACCTCGCCGGCGGTGATCACCCGGGGGGCCGGGTGGACTGCGGCCGGGCCGTCGGTGGCGTCGAGCAGCGGCAGGAGGGTGCGGGCGAGTTCGGGCACCGGCACCCGGCAGGGCGTCCGCACGCCGTTGCCGGTGCTGTGCGTCTCGGCCTCCAGCCGGACCCAGGTGGGGCCGTCGGCCGCGGTGGCCACGGTCAGGGTGAGCTGCTGGGTGCCGTGCGGGGTCGGGGTGCGCAGGCGCCGGCGGTCGTAGCGGCCGGCGGCCGGGCCGCCGCGCAGCGGGCCCTGGTCGCGGTCGAGCAGGACGCGGTCGCCCAGGCGCAGTCGCTCGGCGGCGGGGGCCGATCGGGGCTGCGTCGGTCCGGACGTCGTCAGCCCAGGGGGCGTCAGTTCGGGCGGTTTCGGTCGGGTTGGAGGCGTCCCCGTCGAGGCCGGTCCGGCCGGGGGCGGCCCGGTGAGGGCACGGGGAGCCGGCGGGGGCTCCTCGCAGCCTTCCTGTTTCAGCCAGGCGGCGAGCTGCTCGTCGGCCAGGGCGACGGCCTCGCGGTGCGGGAGGGTGGTGGTGACGGTCATCCGGTAGGGCGTCGCGGGGCCGGTCAGGTCGGCGCCGGCGGGCGACGAAAAGCGGTCTGAGGTCATGCGCATACCTCCGTGGTGCGGGGTGGGGTCTGGTGTCCTCCATCGATGGGTTATTCGTCCGGTTCGGCCGGATCCTTGCCCAGGAAACGCCACGGCCCGGAGCGGAAGTTCCAACTCCGGGCCACGTCAATACGTTCGGGTGAATCTGCTCAAGCCGTGCACCGCGTGGCGCGGCTCCCGGGCCCGCCCCCTCGTCGCCGGACGGCGGACGGCGGGCGACGGGGCACGGGTGACAGAGCCGGAGCAGCCCTGGTCAGGCCTCAGCAGGTCAGGCCTCGGCGGGCCGGGCGCCACTGCGACTCCACGCGGGCTCCGCGACCGGCACCGCCAACGGGCAACCGGCCGGGGCGGCGTAGCTCGCGATCAGCACCACGGGCTCGTCCCCGAGGTTGCGCCCCACGTGGACGTGGACCGGTCCGGCCTCCTCGACCAGCGAGTCCCCGGCCCGGCTGACCTCGACCCGGCCATCGTGCAGGGTCCGGGTCAGCGTCCCGGACAGCACCACCACGTCCACCCGGCCCGGGTGGTAGTGCCAGCCGGTGCTGGCCCCCGGCGGCAGGGTGACGGTCTGGACGACGGGCATCTCGGGGCGGCTTCCTGCTCGACGACCGGACCAGGCTAGGCACGCCCCGCAAGGCTCCGAAACGGATCGGCCGCGATCTGGCCGAATAGGTGGCCGAAAGCGCCGCCGCCCGCCTGCTCCGGTATCAGACCGGCACCTCGACGTACGTCCGGCCGGCCGGGACCGCGACGGCGGTACCGCCGGTCGCCTCGGCCAGCCAGGCGTGGAAGGCCGACACCTCCGGCTGCGGCACGCCCACCTCGATCCGCACCCCGGCCGGCTCGTAGGCCAGGTCGCTCACCGTGTAGCCGGCCGCCCGCAGGTCGTTCTCCACCCGCCCGGCGCGCACGTGGTCGGCCGTCACCGCGAGCAGGGCCACCGGCCGCCGCTCCAGCAGACCGATCTCGTCCACCGCCTCGGACACCGCGTTCCCGTACGCCCGCACCAGGCCGCCCGCGCCGAGCTTGATGCCGCCGAAGTACCTGGTCACCACGGCGGCGGTGTCGGTCAGGCCGCGCCGGCGCAACACCTCCAGCATCGGCACCCCGGCGGTGCCGCCGGGCTCGCCGTCGTCGCTGGAGCGTTCGCGGCGCTGCTCGTCGCCGACCACGAAGGCGGTGCAGTTGTGCCGCGCGTCCCAGTACTGCTTGCGGATGCCGGCGATGAAGGCCTGCGCCTCCTCCTCGTCGGCGACCCGGGCGAGGTGGCAGATGAACCGGGACTTCTTGATCTCGGTCTCGTGGCTGCCGGCCCGCCGGATGGTGAGGTACGGCCTGGCGGTCGGTTCCGGCGTGGCGGACATGACGCGGTGGTTCTCCCGGAAACGGCGACGGCTGGCGGCGCACACCCCGGGCGTCCCGGGGCGGCACCGCCAGCCTAGGCCCTGGCCGGGCTTCGTCGGCCGGTCGCGGGGTCAGCGCCCGGCCAGGGCGTCCAGCCGGGCGCGGTCCAGGCCGGTCAGCGCGGTGACCTCGGCCGGGTCGACGGCGCCGCAGTCCAGGCCGCGCAGCAGGTAGCCGCTGAGCGCCCGGGCGGTGGCCGGCTCGTCCATCACGTCGCCACCCGCCTTGGCGACGTACGCGGCCAGCCGGGCTGCGGCGGCCGCCAGGCCCTCGCGGTAGAAGGAGTACACCGCGACGTAGCGGGTCGGCAGGTGCGCCGGGTGCATGTCCCAGCCCTGGTAGTAGGCGCGGGCCAGCGAGCGGCGGACCAGGTCGTGATGCAGCTTCCAGGCGGCGTGCACCTGTTCGGTGGAGCCGGTCGGGATGACGTTGGTCGAGCCGTCGGAGAGTCGGACGCCGGTGCCGGCTGCGGCCACCTGCATGACCGCCTTCGCGTGGTCGGCGACCGGGTGGTCCATGCTCTGGTGGGCCGCGCTGACGCCGCAGGAGGCGCTGTAGTCGAAGGTGCCGTAGTGCAGCCCGGTGGCGCGGCCTTCGGCGGCCTCGATCATCCGGGCCACGGTGGCCCGGCCGTCCGGGCCGAGGATGGCCTGCGTGGTCTCGATCTGGATCTCGAAGCCGATCCGGCCGGCGGGCAGCCCAGCGCGGCACTCGAAGTCCTCCAGCAGCCGGACCAGCGCGGTGACCTGCTCGGCGTAGGTCACCTTGGGCAGGGTGAGGACCAGGCCGTCCGGCAGGCCGCCGCCGGCCAGCAGGGTGGCCAGGAACAGTTCCAGGGTGCGGATGCCGCGGTCACGGACGGCCGCCTCCATGCACTTGATCCGGATGCCGAGGTACGGCGGCGCGGCATCCTCGGCCACGGCGGCGGCGACCAGTTCGGCGGCGCGGACGGCGGCGGCGTCCTCCTCGGCGTCCGGGCGGGGTCCGTAGCCGTCCTCGAAGTCGATCCGCAGGTCCTCGACCGGCTCGCGCTCCAGCTTGGCGCGGACCCGGGCGTGCACGTCGGCGAGCAGCTCGTCGTCGGCCAGGCCGAGGGCGCGGGCCAGCTCGGCGGGGGTGCCGGCGTGGGTGTCGAAGGCCTCCAGAGCCTGGCGGCCCCACTCCCGTACGGTGTCGGCGGCGAAGGCGTCGGCCGGGACGTAGACGGTGTGCACCGGCTGCCTGGTACCGGTGTCGCCGGGGTAGCGGCGCGCCAGGTCGGCGTCGACCGGGGCGAGCAGCGCCTCCACGGCGGCGCGGGCGGCGGCGGAGAAGGAGGCCCCGCCCGTCGGTCCGTTACCGTCGACCTCGACCTGCGACATCCGCACTCCTCCACGCCGGACCAGCACTTCAACAATTTGTTGAGGAGAAGGTAGCTCCGGCCGGATCGGGCGTCAACGGCCGACCGAGCGGTGGACGGAGAAGCGTTCGACGGAGGAACGTTCCACGGGGCGTCCGGCCGAGGCGGCCCTGGTCAGTCCCTCCCGGCGGCGGCGTAGCGGTCGCGCAGCTGCGGGTAGAGCTCGGCGACGTCCTTGGGGTGGACCGAGCCGTCCGGACGGTTGCCGGTGACGCCGTACTGCTTGGTCAGCCACTCGGCGAGGCGCTGCGGGTCGGGCTGGTGCTCGTGGTTGTCCATGTAGCTGACCAGCGCGTCATAGGCCAGGTCCGGATCCAGCCGGGACGGGGCCGAGCGCGGCGCGGACTCCTCGTCGTGGACGGGTGGCTGCTCGGCCGCAACGAACTGCTCGCCGTGGACGGGCTGCTCGGCCGGAGCGGGCTGCCCAGCCGGAAGGGGCTGCCCCGGGTGACGGGGCTGCGGCTCGGCGGCGAACCCCGCCTCCTGGGCGACCTGGGCCTGGGGCTGCTGCGGGAGGACCGGCTCCTCGGCGACCGGACGCGGGGGCTTGAACCACGGCGAGGCCTGGCCGGGCACCCGCCCGCCGGGGGCGGCGTCGGACGGGTGGCCCGTGGTGCGCACCGGGCGCTCGGTCCACACGTTCAGCTCCTCGCGGTGCGGCTGCGGGGCCTCCTCCGCCACGCCGTTCGGCTCCTGCGCGGCACGCAGCCGGACGGCTGCCAGCTTCGCCAGCATCGGCGCGGCCACCTCGGCGGACATCGGCGCGACGGCGACCGGAGCCGGGGCCGCGGCCGGTTCGGGCTGGGGCTGGGGCTGGGGCTGGGGCTGGGGCTGGGGCTGGACGTGGGTCTGAGCCTGGGCCTGGGATTGGGGCTGGACCTGCGGTATCTGCTGCGCCTGCCGGGCCGGCTCCGGGCGGGCCGAAGCGGGGGCGGCGGCGACGGGAGCCGCGGGGGCGGCGGCCTCGGCCGGGGCGATGGCCGTGGCGGCGCGGCCGTCCTGCCGCTGGAGCTCCAGTGCCTCCTTCTCCGCCAGAGCCTCCCGGGCCTCGCGCTCGCGCGCCTCCTCGTCCAGACGGTCGAACAGCGCCGGGTCCAGCGGCACCCCGTACTTGGCCAGCTTGAGCGGCAGCAGGGCCTGGATCGGCGCCGAGCGGCGCCAGCCGCGGCCGTACCGGAAGCGCAGCTGCGCCCGGTAGACCAGGCGGTTCTGCTCCAGCCGGACGACCTCGTCGTAGGAGCGCAGCTCCCAGAGCTTCATCCGGCGCCAGAGCTTGAAGGTCGGCACCGGGGAGAGCAGCCAGCGCATCATCCGGACCGAATCCATGTGCCGGTCGACCGTGATCGCCGCGATCCGGCCGACCGCGTGCCGGGAGGCCTCGACCACGACCACGAAGAGCACCGGGATGACGGCGTGCATCCCCATGCCGAGCGGATCGCCCCAGGAGGCGGCCGCGTTGAAGGCGATGGTGGCGACGGTCAGCACCCAGGCGGTCTGCCGCAGCATCGGGAAGGGAATCCGCAGCCAGGTCAGTACCAGGTCGAGCGAGAGGAGCACGACGATGCCGGCGTCGACGCCGATCGGGAAGGCGTAGGAGAAGGCCCCGAAGCCCTTCTCCTGGGCCAGTTCGCGCACCGCGTTGTACGAGCCCGCGAAGCCGATGCCCGAGATGATGCAGGCGCCGGCCGCGACCAGGCCGAGCAGGCCCCGATGGGCCTTGGTGAGCGTTGGGCGTGCCATTACGTCTATCAACCCCTGGATGTCGGCTGCTGCCGTACGCTGCCTCGGCTGCCGGTTCCCGCTTGTCGGGGCGCCGGACGGCTGAGCGACCTCCGGGCTCGGCCCACCGGAGTTTACTCGTACACCTGTTTCAGCGTTTCCGCAGCCTGGCGTGTCACCGTCCGGGGCTGACGACCCGCCCGCCGTGGACCGGGCGGATCGTCAGCCCTTCGGCCCGGCCGTTCCGTTGAGGTAGGTCAGCACCGCGAGCACCCGGCGGTTGGCGTCCTCGGCGGGGGCCAGTTCGAGCTTGGTGAAGATGTTGGCGATGTGCTTGGCCACCGCACCGTCGCTGACCGCCAGACGGGCGGCGATTGCCGAGTTGGAGCAGCCCTCGGCCATCAGCTCCAGCACCTCGCGCTCGCGCGGGGACAGCCGCAGCAACGGGCCGGGCCGACGCGAGGTGATCTGCATCAGCTTCGCGATCACGTCCGGGTCCATCGCCGTTCCGCCGGCCGCCACCCGGCGGACCGCGTCGATGAACTGGTCGGCGTTGAACACCCGGTCCTTCAGCAGGTATCCGATCCCGCCGGTGCCGTCGGCCAGCAGCTCGCGCGCGTACAGCTGCTGAACATGCTGCGACAGCACCAGCACCGGCAAGCCCTGGATCTCCTTGCGGGCCTTCAGCGCCGCCTGCAGCCCCTCGTCGGTGAGCGTCGGGGGCAGCCGGACGTCGACCACGGCCACGTCCGGCCGGTGGGTCAGCAACGCCTCCAGCAGTTCGGGGCCCGTCTCCACGGCCGCGGCGATGGTGAAACCGTGCGCCTCCAGCAGTCGGATCAGGCCTTCGCGAAGGAGGTAGAGGTCCTCGGCGAGGACAACTCGCACGGCAGCTCCAAGGTGATGGTGGTCGGACCGCCCGACGTGCTGTCGATGGCGAGGACACCGTCGAAGGTACCCAATCGCCGCTCGATCCCGCGCAGGCCGGTGCCCCGGGACGGATCCGCCACGCCCACCCCGTCGTCCGTCACCGTGATCCGCAGGAGCCCGGCCCGGTACAGGATGTCCACCCACACCTGCTCCGCCCCGGAGTGCTTGGCCGCATTGGCCAGCAGCTCGCAGATGCTGAAGTAGGCCGCCGCCTCCACCGGCGCCGGCGGACGGTCCGGCAGGCTCACGCACACCTCGGTCGGCAGGGCGCTGTCCAGCGCCAAGGCGCGCACGGCGTCGCCCAGTCCACGCTCGGCGAGCACCGGCGGGTGAATGCCGCGGACCAGGTCCCGCAGCTCCTGGAGCGCCCGGGCCGAGGACTGCCGCGCCTCGGAGAGCAGTTCCCGGGCGGCCGCCTGGTCGGTGTCCATCAGGTGCTCGATCGTGCCCAGCGTCATCCCTATCGCGACCAGCCGCGCCTGCGCGCCGTCGTGCAGGTCCCGCTCGATCCGCCGCAGCTCCGCCGCCTGGTCGCCGACCGCGTCCGCCCTGGTCTCGGTCAGCTCGGCCACCCGCCTGGTCAGCTGGGCGTGCGTCGCCCGGCCGTCCTGGTCCAGCACCCGGCGGGCCGCCTCGGCGTACCCGCGCACCGCGTACGGCGCCACGAGCACCCCGACCGCCACCATGCCGAGCCCGAGCACGGCGCTCAGCAGGACCGACACCAGGCGTGCGGGCACCGGCCCGAACCCGTCCACAGACAGCGGCGTCAGGATGCAGGCCACGCCCAGCACCATCAGGACGGCCACCGGGCCCGCCAGCGCCACCACCAGGGCGGGGCTGATGGCCAGCCAGGCCACCTCCGATCGGGTCGTCCGGTCCCGGGCGCCCCAGTGCAGCAGTTGCGCGTACTTCGCGACCATCCGGGAGCGGTGGTACGAGTAGCCCGTCCACCAGTGCCCGCGTTCGTCCAGCTCCAACGCGGGCCGTGGCTGGTACACGGCCGGCAGGCGGATGCCGTACCAGCGCTCCAGCTGCTGGCGCGTCCGGCTCGCCGTGCGGCGCACGAACAGAGCCGCCACCAGGGCGCCGGCGACGGCCGCCACCGCGAGGCCGAACAGGACCACCGGGTAGTAGGAATCCTGGAAGACCGAGGCCGTGACCCCACCCGCCGCCATCGCCGCCCCCACCGGCAGCACCAGCCCCGGCACCGCGCCCACCACCAGGAGAGCCAGCCGCGCCAGCCCCTGGCCGCCCGACGCGACGGCCGCCTCGGTCTGCGCGCGCACCGTCGCACCGCTCGTTCGACTCGCTGTTGCCACGGAAGCTCCTGATGCCGGTCTCGATCGTCCTCCACAAGTGTTCACGAACGACCCGCTCCAGGCACTGGCCATGCCACCCCAATTGCGAGGTGGTCCTAGCACCACCTGCGGGTGGACATAGCCCGAGCGGATTATTGAGATTGTCTGGAAATGCAAAGAACCCCCATCCGGTTTCCCGGATGGGGGTTCTCTGTGAATGATTGTTCGGCGGCGTCCTACTCTCCCACAGGGTCCCCCCTGC
>NZ_JBHWIR010000097.1:0-28045 GCF_042731835.1 Kitasatospora sp. NPDC059817
CGCGCGGGGGGGGGCGGCGCGCGCGCCCATCGGGGCCCCCCCCCCCGCGCCCTGCCCCCCGCCCCCCGCCCGCCCCCCGGCGGGGCCCCCCGGCTCGACCTGACCAAGACCGAGTTCGACCTGCTGGAACTGCTCCTGCGCAACCAGGGCACCGTCCTGACCCGCCACCAGATCTACGAACGCATCTGGGGCTACGACTTCGACACCGACTCGCGCTCACTCGACGTCTACATCGGCTACCTGCGCCGCAAGACCGAGGACGGCGGCGCGCCCCGGCTGATCCACACCGTGCGCAACGTCGGCTACACCGCCAGGACCGCCTGATGCTGCGCACCAGGATCGGCCTCGTGGTCCTCGCCTCCGTCCTGCTGGCCATCGCCGTACCCGTCACCGCCGCCTACCGCGGCGTCAGCACCCTGGTCGCCGACCAGCTCGACCGGAGCCTGGAGGACCGGGCCCACACCGTGCTCGCCGCCCTGGACCTCGACCGCCCCCCGCCCGCACGGCCCGACACCGTCGAACAGCTGCTGCTGCCCGACGGCACCACCCGGCCGCTGGGGGCCCCGGGCGGCCCGGCGCTGCCGGTCTCGGCCCGGGCCCGGGAGGTGGCCCGTACCGCACAGGGCGCCCACCAGGAGGACGCCACCGTCGACGGCACCCCCTACGGCATCCTCACCAAGGCCCGCCCCGACGGGCAGGGCGCGGTGATGATCGGCCAGACCTACGCCGGGGCGCAGACCGTCGACGACGCGTTCCTGCGCCGCATCACCTGGACCAGCGCCGCGGCCGCGGCCGCCTCCGCGCTGCTCAGCTGGCTCGTCCTCGGCCGGATCCTGCGCCCGGTGCGACGCCTGGCCCGCGCCGCCGAACACATCACCACCACCCGCGACCTGGCCACCCCGCTGCCCGCCGCCGGCCGCGACGAAGTCGGCCGCCTCACCCGCGCCTTCGAGGCGATGGTCGGCGCCCTGCGCCGCTCCCGCGACCAGCAGCAGCGCCTGGTCCAGGACGCCAGCCACGAGCTGCGCACCCCGCTGACCTCGGTACGCGGCTGCGCCGAACTCCTCCAGCGCGCCCGCGGCCGGCTCGCCCCCGCGGACGAGGAGCAGATCCTCGCCACCCTGGTCACCGAAACCGTCGCACTCGACGAACTCGTCCGCGAGCTGGTCGAGTTGGCCACCGACCAGCAGACCGTGGAGGACCCGGAGCCGGTGGACCTGACAGCCGCCGCAGAGGACAGCGCCCGGCGCTTCCGGCGCCGCACCGGCCGCGAGATCACCGTCACCGCCGAACGGCCCGTGCCGGTGCAGGCCCGCCCGCGCGCGCTGCAGCGCTGCGTGGACAACCTGGTCGGCAACGCCGTCAAGTTCAGCCCGGACGGCACCCCGGTGGAGGTCCACGTCACCGGCACCCGCCTCGCCGTGCGCGACCACGGGCCCGGCATCGCCCCCGGCGACCGGCAGGCCGTCTTCGAGCGCTTCCACCGCGCCGCCGCCACCCAGTCCACCCCGGGCTCGGGGCTGGGCCTGGCCATCGTCCACGACCTCGTCGCCGCCGACCACGGCACCGTCTTCGCCACCGCCGCCCCCTCCGGCGGCGCCGAGGTCGGCTTCCACCTGCCGCCCGCACCGGAGGGCTGACGGCCCGCCCGGAGGCCAGGACAGCGGGTCGGTGATCGGCGAGCCCCGGCTTGGTGATCTGCGGGCCCGGCTGAACGGCGTGGCCCCACGCGGGCGGGTCGGCGCGTCAGTCGGGCCGTTCGGCGTCGCGGGCGCAGCGGAAGCCGGCGTGGCCGCTGGAGCTGTCGGGGGTGTTGGAGCTGCGGGCGGCGACGCGGTAGCGGTTGCAGTAGGACTTGTGGCACAGGTGGGAGCCGCCGCGGATGACCTTGGCGGTTCCGGTGGCGGGGCCGGTGGGGTTGGCCGGGGTCGGGGATGCGGGGTGGTCGGTGGTCCACCAGTCGGCGCACCACTCCCAGACGTTGCCGGACATGTTGTACAGGCCGAAGCCGTTCGGCGCGAAGGAGTCGGCGGGGGCGGTGGCGCGGTGGCCGTCCGTGGCCGTGTTCTTCGCCGGGAAGGTGCCGCGCCAGATGTTGCAGCGGTGGGTGCCGTCGGGATCGAGTTCGTCGCCCCACGGGTACCGGGCCTGTTCGAGTCCGCCGCGGGCCGCGTACTCCCACTCCGCCTCGGTGGGCAGGCGCTTGCCGGCCCAGGAGGCGTAGGCGTGCGCGTCGTTCCAGGAGACGTGGACGACGGGGTGGTCGCCGCGGTCGGCGACCGTGCTGCCCGCACCCTCGGGCCGGTCCCAGGCGGCTCCGGTGACCGCGCACCACCAGGGGGTCCGCTCCACCCGAGCGGCGGTACGCCGCACGGCGGCCGGGAGGAAGCCGGCGAAGACGTAGGACCAGCCCAGGCGTTCGGCGTCCGTGCGGTAGCCGGTGTCGGCGGCGAACACGGTGAACTGCTCGTTGGTGACGGCGCGGGCGTCGATGAGGAACGGGTCCAGCCGGACCTGCCGCACGGGGCCTTCGCCGTCGTCGGGGAAGCCTTCGGAGTCGTCGGTGCCCATCAGGAACTCGCCGCCGGGCAGGGGGACCATCCCGTCGGTGGGGCCGGCGGGACGCGGGGCCGCGAGGCGGAGCGGGCGGATCGCGCCGGGGCCTCGCGAGGGCGTGCAGCAGGGCGCCGAGGGCAGGTTCACGGGTTCCTCCGGGAGTGGGTTCAGCCGGGACTGGGTTCAGCCGGCCGTGCAAGGCGGGCCGGGGTCAGGCCAGGGCCGCCCGGCGCCTGAGGTCGAGCTCCCGCTGCACCCGCTGCACGTCTTTCGCGTAGGGCAGGTGGAGGAGGGTCAGGAAGGCGCCGTTGACGAGCATGAGGACCACCAGGACCGCCAGGAACACCGGGCGGAGTCCGACCGCCTGGCCGAGGAAGCCGGCGCCCAGGCCGAAGGCGGCCCACGCGAGGGCTTCGAAGACCGAGACGTAGATCGTGAAGGCGGTGGCCCGCAGCTCGGGCGGGGTGACCGCCATGACCATCGGGCGGTTGAGGCTGGGATTGACGCCCTGGGCGACACCCATCAGGCAGAAGAGCAGGGCGTACGCGCCGATGCCGCGGTAGTGGACCTGGGTGCCCAGGAAGGCGAGGACGGCGAAGGCGACCTGGGCGCCCTGGAGCGCGCCGGGAAGCCCGTGGCGGGGGCTGCGGCGGGTGGCCCAGTCGGCGAGGAAGCCGCCCAGCAGGGTGCCCAGCAGGTATCCGATGCCCAGCGGCATCAGGACGACGGCGGCTCGCTGGGTGGTGAAGCCGAACACGTCCACCAGGTAGACGACGGCGAACGAGGAGAGCAGCAGGTGTCCCGAGAGCAGCCGCGACACCAGGAGGATCGCGAAGCTGGGGATCTTGAACAGCGAGACGACGGTGGCCAGGTCGACCTTCGTCCGGGACTCGCGGGCGGCCCGGTCGAGGTCGGCGAGTTGCCGCTCGGCCGCGCCGCGGCCGGGGTCGCGGAAGCAGAGCAGCAGCACCACGCCGAAGAGGATGTTCAGGACGCCGACGCCCCACAGCCCCCAGCGCCAGCCGTCGTGGACTCCCGCCAGTTGCCCGATGAGCGGGCCGAGCACCGAGCCGGCCAGTGCGAGCGCACCGTAGAGGGCGCCGACGGCGCGGCCGCGCGACGCCGGGTCGAACAGGTCGCCGATGATCTCGGAGACCAGCGGCTGGGCGGCCGCGTAGCCGGCCGCGAGGACCGTGAGGAAGACCAGCAGCTCGGTGAAGTTCCGGGAGAAGCCGGCGGCCACGCCCCACACCCCCCACAGGCCGGTGGACAGGACCAGGACGCTCTTGCGCGACCAGCGGCGTGCCGCCCACACCCACAGGGGGGCCGCGAGCACGCCGATCAGCTTGCCGGCGGCGGTCAGGACGCCGAGCGAGCCGAGGGTGAGGCCGAGGGCGTTCCTGATGACCGGGAACAGGCCGGTGACCAGGCCGGCCTCGGTGCCGTCGACCAGCATGGCGCCGCCGAGGACCGAGAGCTGGGCCCACCGGCCTCTGACCGGGGGTGGGCCGGTCCTCGTGGCGGGCCCGAAGGTGCCCTCGATAAGGTCGGACATGCGCGACTCCGCTCTTCGCATCGTTCGTCACAGGGGCAGTGCGGGGGAAAGGGGGCGTGCTCGCCGGTGACGGGGCTGCAACCCCGTCACCGGTACCTCGTGCGCCGGCTGGGTCGTGCGCCGGCTGGTCAGAGAGCGGCGAGTTCCTCGGCCACCCGGCGCAGGGCCGACACGTCGGTGAGGCCGCCGGCCAGGGCGGCGACGTCGATCAGCGGCGTCGGGCCGAGGAACTGCAGGAACTCGGAGTCGACGATGCCGGGCAGGTGCCTGCGCATGACCTCCACGGCGACCGGGTCGGAGATCAGGGCGAACACCGGGGTCCGCAACGAGAAGCGTCCCGAGGGGTAGTCCTCCGGGCGGGGCAGCGGCTCGGCGGTCCGGTCGGCCTGCTCGCGCTGGGCGCGGACCAGCAGGTGCTCCGCGCCGACCGGGCCCTCGGCGGGCAGGCCGAGGCGCTCGTACTGGCTCGGCGGCGCGTCGCCCGCGCGCATCAGCTCCACCAGCAGGGTCGCCATCCGCACCTCGGCCGCGTCGTCGACGAGGGGGGTGCGCTGCTCGGGGTCGCCCTCCAGGTCGAACAGCAGGGTGCCGTGCTGATAGGGGTTGATGAAGGTGCGGCCGGGGACGCGCAGGGTGCGCACGCCCTTGGTGAAGGTGAACGGCTCCGCCAGCTGGAGGTTCGCCAGCTCGGCCGGGGAGAACCGCCCGCGCATGTGGGTGGGCATCAGCGTGTGCTCCAGCAGCGGCGCGTTGTGCACCGTGGCGGGGGCGCGCATGTAGACGTAGCGGCCGTCGGTGACGTTGACGTGGCCGCCGTGGATTCCGAACAGGGCCGCTTCCCGTACCGGGGTGTCCTCGGCCACCGGCAGCGGGCGGCCCTGCACGTCCGCGGGGCGCTCGATGCCGAAGTACTCCAGCAGCGTCGGTGCGAGGTCGATCGTCTGCACCAGGGCCCGGCGCCGCTCCCCGGCCCTGCCGGCCCGCGGGTCCCACACGAACAGCGGCAGGTGGACCAGCTCGTTGTACCAGGGCTGGACGGTCTTGCCCCACCAGCCCTTCTCCCCCAGCAGCAGGCCGTGGTCGGTGTTGACGATCAGCAGGGTGTCGTCCCAGAGGTCCTGCTCGTCCATCAGGTCCAGCACCCGCCCGAGGGAGTGGTCGCACATCGACAGCAGCGCCGCGTACTCCAGCCGGGCGTGCTCGACCTGGCCGGGGGTCTCCACCACGCGCTTGTAGTCGGGCCAGTCGAAGTGCGGGCCTTCGTAGTCGTGCGGGTAGAGGTCCTTGAACCGCTGGTGGCTGAAGAACGGCTCGTGCGGGTCGAAGGTCTCGATCTGCACGAACCACCGGTCCGCGTCCCGGTTGGTGCGGACGAACTCCAGGCCCGCGTCGAAGGTCAGCGTCTGCGGGTGGCGGTCCTCGGTCGCCAGGTGCGGGCGGTTCACCCAGTCCTGCCGGTAGGACTCGAACCGGAGCTTCTTCAGGTCCTCGGGGATCTCCGGGTCGGCCACCTGGCCCTTCCACGGGTCGCCCTCCTGGCCGCGGAAGAACTCCCAGGTGTTGTACCGGCCGTGGTAGGTGGCGCCGCCGTCCTCCCAGTAGTGCGGGTGGTCGCTGACCAGGTGGGTGTACACCCCGTTCTGCTTGAGGAGTTCGGGCATGGAGTCGTCGAACGGCTCCAGCGGGCCCCAGCTGCGGTGCAGGAAGTTGTACCGGCCGGTGTGGATCTCGCGGCGGGCCGGCATGCACGGCATCGACCCCGCGTAGGCGTGGTCGAAGGTGACGGACCGCTCGGCCAGCCGCGCGAAGTTCGGCGCGTGCGTCCAGTCCCCGCCGTAGGGCGGCAGCATGTGCCGGTTGAGGCTGTCGAACATCACCATGATCGCCTTCATGCGGCGCTCCCCTCTCCGGCCGGTGGCGTCTTGTGCCCCGGCTGCCACTGTTCGAGACGCCGGAGCATGCGCTCCAGCCAGGCCACCCACGCGTCCATCGCGCCGGCGCCGTACTGGTGCAGTTCCTCGTAGACCTCGCGTGCGAGTTCCTGGTCCAGCTCGGGCAGCGGGTCCTCGAAGCGGACCGTGCGGTCGCGGGGCCGGTTGCGGGCGATCTGCTGGCGTCGGTGGTCCAGTTCGGTGCGGATCAGCCGGATCGCGGCCTCGCGGTCCAGGACCGCGGCGAAGGCGAAGCGGGAGAGGAAGTCCGCGTCCTGGAACCGGCTGGGCGGCTCGTACGGGGAGCGCACCCACTCCATCACCGCCTCCCGCCCCACCGGCGTGAGCCGGTACACCTTCGCGTCGGGACGCCCCTCGCGCGGATCGACCTCGAACGCCACCCAGCCGTCCGCCACCATCCGCCCCAACAGGCGGTAGATCTGGCTGTGGTGAGCGCGCGAGCGGAGGAACTGGCCCTCCGTCTCGACCCACTTGCGCAGGTCGTACCCGCTGAACGGCCGGCCGGCCAGCAGGGCGAGCAGGACGTACTCGAACTGCATCGAGCCCCCTATGTGCGGAATCACTTATGTGCTCAGTGTTCTATCCGCGGCATGGGAGCCGTCAACGCGGCGGGCGGCGAATTATCGGACCGTTCATAGGAGTTCACGGTGATTCACAGTGCGCAGCACCTGCGCCGCCGGCGGGGGTGCCCGGTGCGGCCGCGATGAAACAGGCTCTTCCGGGGAAAACGGGCGCCCCGCGGCGGTGGGGCCCCCCCCCACCCCGCCCGGGGGCGGCCCAGGCGGGTCCCCACGGGAGCGGCACGGCCGCCACGCGGCGCCCCCGTCCCGACCGAAGAGCGATGCTCAGTTGAAGACCAGGACGTCGGTGCGCATCGGCAGCGGGCTGCCCCAGCCGATGTTGATCTTGAACGTCACCAGTCCGTTGCTGGGGGCGATGCTCGACACCTGGAAGGGCGCCGCACCGACGAACCGGTTCCCGCTGTTGCCGTCGATCTCGGAGGCCGTGATGACGACCGTCGAGTCGATCCCGATGACGTTCCAGGCGATCTGGAGGTTGAACGTCCCGTTCCCCGGGGTCCACGTCCACCACCCCCGCCACACGGCGCCGACGTTGCCGCCGATCGCCGCGAGGCCCTGGTCCCGGTCGGCGGGCTGCGAACTGCTCGCGATCCGCGGCACCTCGATGGAGGAAGATTCGGCTGCGGCCATGACGGCTCCCCTCGCACCGGGAGAGCCCCCATGGGCTCCCCCAATACTTAGAGTGTCCGTTAATGCGCACAGCGTCACAATCACTCGTGGGAGTGAACCTCCGGCGCGCCTCCCCCGGGGCCTTCGTTACGGCCTCCGGCTGGACGGTTCGATGGCGAGGGCGTGCCGGAAGATGTCGCACGGGTCCCAGCGGGCCTTGACCTGTTGCAGGCGAGGGTAGTTGTCCTTGTAGTACAGGGTGTGCCACGGGGTGCCGGAGGTGTTCCACGCCGGATCGGCGAGGTCGGTGTCCGCGTAGTTGATGTAGGAGCCGTCACTGACCTCGCCGGGGACGGGGACGCCCCCAGTGTCGCGATACACCTCGCGGTAGAAGTCCCGGACCCAGGCCAGATGGGCCGCGTCGTCCGCCTCATCGGCCCAGACCGTGTAGTAGACGGCCTTCATGACCGAGTCGCGCTGGGCGACGGCGGTGGCGTACGGGGGCACCGCGTTGACCTGGCCGCCGTAGCCGACGAGGAGCAGGCCGCACTCCGCACCGCCCGTGCCGTCCGTCAGGTGCCGGTAGGCGGTGGCGAGTTCGGCGTCGGTGAGGGAGCGGCGCAGGTAGCCGGCCTTGTCCTTGTAGCGCCGGGTGATCGAGTTGCCGGCCTCGCCGGTCCCCGGCCAGGTGCTGGTGGGCAGCCAGGGCATGGTGCCCCGGAGGGTGGCGGGTTCGGTGGCACCCACGTCGGCGGTCACCGCGCGCACGAAGTCGGTGAGCACCGCGTCGGAACCCGGAACACCCGCATCGATCTGCACGACCAGCTCAAGGGTGCCGGACTTGCGGTGTCCGGCGATGAGGACGGCGTACAGGTTCGCCGCGGGGGTGCCCGGTTCGCTGTTGCGCTCGTGCCAGACGCCGTAGTTGCGCAGCAGGGTGGTGAACGCCCGTTCCGTCATCTTCTCGTCCCAGGCCCAGGCGACCAGGCACCTCCGCAGCTCGCCCGGGGCGCGCGGCAGGAGCGCCGCGGGGTCGCTGTGGGAGCGGGTGCCAGGGCCGGAAGTTTCGGGGCCGGGGGTGCCAGGGCCAGGGGTGTCACGGGAGCGGAGCCAGTAGCGGGTGACGACGCCGAAGTTGCCACCCCCGCCGCCGGTGTGGGCCCACCACAGGTCGTGGTTCGGATCGTCCGGGTCCCGGGTGGCAACCACCGCCCGGACGTTCCCGTCCCGGTCGGCCACCACCACCTCCACGGCGTGCAGGTAGTCCACGACCGAGCCGTAGGCGCGGGACAGCGGACCGTACCCGCCGCCGGCCAGATGCCCGCCCGCGCCCACCTCGGGGCAGCCGCCGGCCGGGATCGTCACACCCCAGCCCTTGAACAAGGTCCGGTACACGCGCCCGAGGGTCGCTCCCGGCTGCACCGAGAAGGCACCCATCGCGGGGTCGAAGCCGACGGCGTCCATGGCAGAGAGGTCCAGTAGGAGCTGCACCGCCGGGTCGCCGGTGAAGTTCTCGAAACAGTGACCGCCGCTGCGCACGGCGATCCGGCGCCCGGAGCGGACGGCGTCGGCGACGGCCCGCACCACCTGCTCGGTGGAGCCGGCCAGGCGGATCTCCTCCGGCCGGCCGACGAAACGGTAGTTGTCGCCCCGCAGCACGCTGTCGTAGCGGGAGTCATCGGGGCGGACTGTGACCGGCCCGAACGCCCGGCCCTCCGGCCCGCCCCCACCTCCCGCCGGACCCGGGCCCTGGTGGCCCGCCGCCTCGGCGGGCCCGACGGCCAGGCCGGCGACCGCACCGCCGACCGCCACCGCACCGGCTCGAGCGAGCAGGTGGCGACGCCCCAGCCGTTCGTCCGCCGACCCGTCCATCTCTTCCTCCGTTCACTACGACCATCCGTCAGCGCATGCTACCGGCGCACGCGTCATTCAAATGTGCTGACCATAGCGATAATTGACACAGAATCAGGAAAAGCCCATAGCGCTCGGCCGCCCCCGGCGGACGTTCAGCGGGTGCCGCAGAAGACGGTGTCGAGGAACTTGATGCTCGCCTCGTTCTGCGCCGTCTGCTCGGCGTCATCGCCCCGCGGGGTGTAGGAGAGCGCGACCTGGCGGTCGGCGGTGCCCCACAGCTGGGTGGAGAAGCCGAAGGTGCCGCCGTTGTGGCCCAGCACGGTGGTGCAGGAGAGCGTCGCCTGCGCCAGCCCCATCCCGTAGTCGACGTCGTGCGAGCCCGGCACGGTCTGGAGCATCGTGGTCATCTCGCGCTGCTCCGCCGGACGCAGCAACTTCCCCTTCAGCACGGCCTGCTCGAACCGGACCAGGTCATCGGTGGTGGAGATGATCTCTCCGGCGGCGCCCGCCCAGGACGGGTTCTGGTCGGTGACGTCGAAGTCGGTCTTCTTGACGTTCCCGGTGCCGGCGCCGTCCACGGTGGTCCAGTAACTGTGGGCGTGCGGGCCGGGGATCGTGGTGGAGCGGCCGGGGACCGTGGTCTTCGTCATCCCGAGCGGTCGCAGGATGCGCTGACCGACCTCCTGTCCGTAGGGGTGCCCGGTGACCTGCTCGATGATCAGGCCGAGGATGTTGAAGTTGGTGTTGGAGTAGCCCCATTGGGTTCCAGGCTCGAAGTTCGGCGCGTGGGAGACGGAGGCGGTCACCAACTGGCGCGCGGTGAACGTACGGTTCAACCCGCCCTGGGCCAGCCACGTCCGGAAGACGGCCGGGTCGTTGAGGTTGGGAAAGACGTCGGTGCCCTCGTTGGTGGCGTCGAACAGGCCCGTGCGCTGGTTGAGCAGCTGGCGGACGGTGATGTTCTGCCCGTTGGGGACCAGCCCCGGCAGGTGGCTCGACACCGAGTCCTCCAGGCCGAGCCGGTGCTCACCGACCAGTTGCAGCACCGTGGTGGCGACGAACGTCTTGGTGACGCTGCCGATCCGGAACCGGCCGTCACCACGGACGGGCGCCTGACCGACCAGGTCGGTCACCCCCGTGGTGCCGCGCCACCGCTGGTCACCGTCACGCACCTCGGCGATCGCGGACACCGCCTTGGCGTCGGTCAGCCCGTTGAGGGCGAGTTGCAGCGGACCGCCACGCGGGCGGGCCGACGAAGCTGCGGAGTCCTCGGCCCCCGCCACGGCGGCGGAGGCGGGTGACGCGGACACCGCCAGACAGAAGGCTGCGATCAGGGCACTGGTCAGACGACGAGACATGGAGCTTCCCTTCACTCGGGCGAACAGGAGTTCGCCACGAGCCAGCCTGTCAGCGCCGCCACCGGGGGATCATCACTCCGGATGAGGACCCGTCCATCCTTCAACAGGCTTACGAAATCGACACCTTAGGACACCAAAGAGGTACGTGAGGGGTCGTCCGGCGGTCGCATCCGGGGATGCGCCCGCACGCTCGGTCGAGTTATGGCCGGGGGGAGCCTCCGGTCTGGTGGCTCCCCCCGGCGTTCGGCACAAGGCCCCGTTCTGCGGCCGGTCAGCCGGCGCTGACGACCGTGCCGCAGATGATCGTTCCGTTGAGCGTGACCGTCTGACCGAGGTCGTAGGTGGCGGCCACCTCCGTGTCCGTCAGCGTGACCGTCCAACTGTCGCCGGTCTTGGTCGCCTTGACGCCGGTCGCGTTGTTCTTCACGTAGCCGCCGACGTGGGCGGCCGTGCTGACCGGCATCATCCAGCCGGTGCCCGACTCGACGCCGGCGACGCTCGGACCGCCGGCGTTCTGGTCCGACGGCGCCTGGAAGGACGTCAGCTCACCCTTGATGACGGTGCAGGTGCTGTCGGTGGCCTTGATGGAGCCGGACTCCACGCCGCTGAAGGTCACGTCGGCGCTGCCCTTGCCGGCCTTCGCCGGCGGGCCGGTGGGGGCGCCCGCCGCTGCGGGCGCTGCCGCGTCAGTCGTCGCCGCACCCGCGGACGTCGAGACCGCGGCCCCCGGTGCGGTGGCGCTCTTGGCCGGGCTCGACGATCCGCATCCGGCGAGGGATATCAGCGTCGCGCCGGCTATGAGCCCGATGACGGCACGTCGTCGGTGGAGTTCGGTCCGTGACATGTTCTCGCCCCTGAATCTCGCGTGTGAGTATTTGACGATCACCGTGCAGAGTGCGGTCGGCGGCTGTCCGTCACGGGACGGAGGCCGGATGCCGGGCCGGTGTTCTGCGCCGTGATCTCCATGCCCGGCACCCTAGCCTGACGGTCTGACAAAAAAGTGTTCGCACTCGGATTGGTAGACACCGGTCCGCCTGGCGGCAAAACGGCCGCCCCTGACCCGCCATACGGAAAACCGGATTCCTCCCCGGACTGAAGGCCGGGACATCCTCCGGCCTCCGGCCTCCGGGTGAAGCGTCGCACGGCCCCGTGGGGACTGCGCAGGGGGCCAGGTACCGGGTGATCGGGAGTCACGGAAAGCCACGCAACGCAGGGTCCCCGGGCTCCCATCGATGCCCCCTTCGGCCCCAGCACGGGAGTCCCCTCATGCACGTACGCTTCCGCCCGTCGAACAGGGTGTCATTGTGACGGTGTGAACGAAGGGCTCGTTACTGACTTCGGATCGCCAGGGTGAGCTTTCCTGAAGTCCCTGATGGGCTTGGTGTGGTGGCTGTGTTCGGCGGTGTGTGAGATATGCAGATGGGGGCGGGCTGGGCGCTGAGGGGCGGCTGCGCCAGGAGTCGGTGGCGATGCGGGCGGCCGAGTTGTTCGAGCAGAGGATCAAGCCGTCGGAAGTGGCACGGCGTCTGGCGGGTGAGCCCGAAGTCGGCGTACCAGTGGCATGAGTTGTGGCGGGATGGCGGTGTGCAGGCTCTGGCCTCTCGCGGCCCGGGCGGGTCTCGGTGCCGTCTGTCGTCGCGGTGGAGAACTCCTTGCCCTCCGAGCGGAGCTGGCCGCCCTGCGGGCGGACGTCGCCCGCAGGGCCGCGGCCGGAGGCTGATCCGATGGCCGCGGCCCGATCACGCCGCTGAAGCCGACCCCTCGCCCAGCCGTTGTCGTCGGTCCAGCAGGTCTGCTCCGCCGGCACGGTCTCCACGTCGGAGCCGGCGACTCCGTCTGCTTCGGCGGCTCCGCCCCGCTGCTGATGGACACGCACGTGGAAAAGCGGAACAGGGCGCCGTGGCGTGGGCGCGCTCGCATAGGCTGCCGTCTCATCCGACCCGCCGTGACAAGGACCAGCCCATGCGCAGCCGTACCGGTATCCGTCTGATCGAGACCGCCGACGCCGCCCCGATAGCCGCGCATCGGGTGCGGGACGTCGAGGCCTTCCGGCCGTGGGAACCGGCCCAGCCGGCCGAGTTCTTCACCCCGGAGGGCCAGGCGGAGCGGATCGACGGGCTGTTGGCCGGCTACCGGGCCGGCACGGTCTGGCCGGGCGTCGTGCTCGCCGACGACCAGGTGATCGGGCAGATCACCGTCGCGGGCATCCTGCCGCAGCCGCACCTGCGCCGCGGCTCCGTCGGATACTGGATCGCCAGTGTCGCCCAGAATCAGGGGCACGCCGGGCGTGCCGTCGAACTCGCGCTCCGGGTGATGACGGACGAACTCGGGCTGCACCGCGCCGAGGCGTCCACCAGCCTGGAGAACGTGGCGTCGCACCGGGTGCTGCGCCGCCACGGGTTCAGCCCGTACGGTGTCGCGCACTCCTCGATCCTTCTCGACGGGAGCTGGCGGGACGGGCTGCTGTGGGAACGGATCCTCGGCGACTGAGCGCACCTCCCCTCCGGCAACGGCCGCCGGACGATCCGTCACAGCTTCGCGGCGCGCACCAGCAGCGAGCGGGCGGTCAGCGCACTGGTGACGGCGGCGATGCCGGCCAGGAGCAGCATCTGCGGCCAGGCCGCGTCGAAGCCCAGCAGGGCGGAGTCCCGTAGGCAGCGGACCACGTAGGTGACCGGATCCGCCCAGGACAGCAGGCGCAGCACCGGGGCCATCTGCTCCACCGGGTAGAAGGACGGGGCGGCGAACAGCAGGACCGGGGCCAGGACGTTGACCGTCACCGTGAAGCGCTGGAAGTCGGTGAACAGCGTGGCCAGCAGCAGGTAGAGGCCGTTGCAGGCGAAGGACGCCAGCACCGTCGAGGCGATCAGGGCGGCCCAGTGCCCGACCGGCCAGCGGAAGTCGAACACGGCGAGCGCGATGGCGAGTGCCACCAGGGTCTGCGCCAGGACGAGCCCCGCGCCGGCCGCCAGCTTGCCCAGGACGTAGCTGCTGCGCCGTAGCGGGTACGACCAGAGTTCTAGCTCCATCTGGCCGAGCCGCTCCTGGAACAGCGAGGTGCCCGCCGCGGTCGCCGCCGCCAGCATGGAGGAGAGCATCAGCGCGGGCACGGTGAACTCGGCGTAGCCGACGGCGCGTCCGTGGTACCGGACGTCGCCCACCAGGTGGGAGAGCGAGGTGGCGAACAGCAGCAGGTAGACCGCGCTCGGGGTGATCGCCAGCAGGAGGTTGGTCCGGTTGCGGGTGAGCAGGCAGTACTCGCGGTACAGGGTGGCGACGGCGTCCTGCCGCCACCGCCCGCGCGGGGCGGTGGGCGGGGCGGGCGCGGTACCGGCGGTGTCAGCGGAGGCAGAGGAGTCGGCGGAGTCAGCAGTGCCGGCGGAGTCGGCGGTCGCAGTGGTCACGGTTGGCTCTCCACGAGGTCGATGAACGCGTCCTCCAGCGACGGCGGGAGGTACTCCACGGACGCCGCGTCCGGGCCGTCGGAGCGCAGGCGGGTGAGAAGGGCGGGCAGCCGGGTGCGCACGTCGCGCCCGGACAGCTGCACCAGTCCGTCCGTGACGACGGCCTGCAACCCGGCCGAGCGGGCCAGGTCGGCGAACGGCTCGGGCTGCGCAGGGTCGGCCGTCCGGACGCGTACGACCTGCGGGCCGAAGCGCTCGGCGAGCTCGCGCGGGGTGCCGTCCTGGAGCAGCCGGCCCCGGTTGACGATCAGCACCCGGCCGCAGTTGCGTTCCAGTTCCTCGACGTAGTGGCTGGTCCACAGCATGGTGGTGCCGTACCGGTGGCGCAGGTCCCGCAGCAGCTCCCACATCCTCCGGCGGCCGCTGACGTCCATGCCGGCGGAGGGCTCGTCGAGCAGCAGCAGCCGGGGGCGGCCGAGCAGCGCCCGGACGATCTGGAGGCGGCGCCGCTCGCCGCCGGAGAGGGTGAACACCAGCTGGCCGGTGGCCGAGCCGAGGCCGAGCGTGTCCAACAACTCGTCGACCGTCGGGCGGACTTCGTGCCAGCGCAGGCCCTTGAAGGCGGCGGCGATGCGCAGGTTGTCCAGGAGGGACAGCATCATGTCGAAGGGCGCCGACTGGTGGACGACGCCGAGCTGGTGCTTCACCTCGCTGCCGGCCGTCGGCTCCTCGTCGAACACGGTGACCCGGCCCGTGGTGGGCGCGGTGACGCCGCAGATCAGCTTGGTGAGCGTGGTCTTCCCCGCACCGTTCGGCCCGAGCAGTCCGACGACGGCGCCGTCGCCGAGGTCGAAGGAGATGCCGTCGACGGCGTTGCGGGTCATGCCGGTGTAGCGCTTGACCAGGTTCTCCACGTGCAGCGGGGTCGTCATCCGAGCCACCCCGCGAGGTCCGGCCGGCCCGGGGCCTGGTCCGGCCGGACGGGAAGAACGCCCCGGACGGGAAGAACGCTCCGGGCGGGGACAGCACCCCGGGCGGCTTCGACGCGTGCGCGGACGAACTCGACGGTGTCGGCCAGTCGCGGCGGTTCCAACAGAGTGCCGTGGCCGACGTGGAAGTCCGCCGTCCCGGGCCGCAGCGGTGACCGTCCGCCGCAGCCGTCCGAGGACCGCGTCGCCCGATCGTCCGAGGGCCCGGTCGTCGGGCCGTTCGGGGCGAGACCGGCGGCCCGGCCGATCAGGATGTCGACGTCGCGCCGGCCGGCGGCGGCGAGCAGTTCGTCGAGGGCGGTCCCCGGGAGCGCGCCGTACGGGGAGACGCTGACCACAGGTCGGGCGTCGCCTCTCGACAGGCCGGGCGTGTCGCCGCGGCGCATCGCCGGGTGCCACCACGCGTAGGCCGGGGCCGGGCCGGGGAGCCAGATCCGGGTCCGGCCCGCCCCCCGGTCGGGGTAGGCGGCGAGCCTGGCCAGGTCCAGGGCCGCGAGCGTGACCGCTCGGCGGTACGCGGGCACGACCCCGAGGTACTCCCCGGGCCCGACCACCGGGTCGACCAGCGGGAGGTTGTCCCCCCGGGTGAGCAGCCGGCTGCCCGCCCGGTCGACCACGCGGTGCACGATCACCTTCCGGTCGAGCAGGACGACCGCCACGTCCCCCGGTTCCACCTCGTCGAAGGGCCGGGCCAGGACCGTGATCACGGTCCCGGGCTCGATCGTGGGCAGCATGCTTCGCCCGGTGGTCTTCAGCCGTGCCCTCCCCACGGCGGCCAGGGCGCTGCGCAGCAGTCGGATCTGCGACGGTTCCTCAGACACGGGCGTCACCCTGGTCCGCCGCCACCAGCAGGTCCTGTGCCAGCAGCCGTGCCACGAACTCCTGGACGTCCTTGGCGATCAGTGCCCGCTGCGCGGGGCTCTCGGCGCCGTGGCGCCGGGCGAGTTCGGCGACCACGTCCGGGACGGAGCGGTTCTCGGCCAGTTCCAGCCAGATCTCGGCGGCGGTGTGGTTGAGGGTGCGGAACTCCCCGCTGCGGGCGGAGTAGATCCGCACCTCGTTCAGGGAGGGGGTCCAGACCACTTCGGAGTCGATCAGGTAGTGCATCGGCGGTCCTCTCGGTCGGCGAGCGGCAGCAGGCGGCGTTCCGGGGCCTTCCAGTCCTCGTACACCGGGTGGAGGGAGTCGTCCCGGACGAGCAACGGGCGGAACAGCTCGTCCCGTCCGGCCTTGAGCCGGGCCCCCGGGACGCCGTTCGCGCTCCACAGGCTGGCGATCATCGACTGGCGCAGGATGCGGCAGAGGTGGCGGCCGTTGCGGTGCACGTCGCCGGTCTCGGCCAGGTGGTAGGCCCGGCAGCCGCCGCCGCAGGCACCGCGGATGTAGCAGCGGCGGCAGTCCTGGAGGTTCTCCCCGGTGAAGACGTTGTTGGTCCGCAGGTCGGCGAGGACCGGGGCGGCGAAGATCTCCGCCAGCGGCTGCCGGCGGACGTTGCCCGCGATGTGGACCTGCTCGGTGACGAGCTTGCAGGGGTAGACCGTGCCGAGCGAGTTGACGTAGACCTCGTTGCCGCCCATGCCGCAGTTGCCCTTCACCGAACAGGGTTTGCTCGCCTTCGGGCCCTCCGGTAAAAGCTTGCCGGCCAGCGGGTGGGTCCAGCAGAAGTCCAGCACCTTCTGGTAGTCCGCCCAGCCGTAGTCGAAGCCGTCGGTCGCACCGCGGCCCAGGTCGGTGTGGTTCATCATCCGGACCCGGGAGATGTCGAGGTCGGCGACGAACTCGGCCAGCCGGTCGAGGACGTCGACGTTCTCGGGGGTCACCACGTGGTTGATGACCGGGGTGACGCCCGCCTGGTTCAGCAGGCGCAGGCCCTGGGCCGTCCGGGCGAAGGTGCCCTTGCCGCGGGTCCGTTCGTGCGTCTCGACGGTGCCGCCGTCCAGGCTGACCGTGACCTGGTTGAAGATCTCGGCCATCCGCTGCGCGGTTTCGAGCCGCCGGATGGTGGTGCCGTTGGTGATGATGTTGGCGGCGAGCCCGCGTTCCCGGGCGTGCCCGGCGACGGTGAACAGGTCCTTGCGGAGCATGGGTTCGCCGCCGGTGAAGACGATGACCCGGGCCCCCAGGTCGGCGGCCTGGTCGACGAGGTCGAGCGACTCGGCGGTGTTGAGCTCGCCGGGCAGGGCCTTCTCCGACGAGGCGTAGCAGTAGGGGCAGCGCAGGTTGCAGCCGTCCGTGATCGCGTAGTAGACCATCGACAACTGCGGTTCCGGGGCCCGGACCACGGGGCGCCGGCCGGGCAGGTAGACCAGCCAGTTCAGGACCGCCTTCGCCAGCGCCCGCTCGACGGTGCCCGCGTCCGTGGGCAGCGTGCCCCTCGGGCGGCCCGGGGCGGCGAGGGCGCGGAGCACGTCGGCTTCCGGGGCGGTCATCAGGCACCAGGCCGCCAGCTCCGGATTGGTGACCAGGCGGTCCCCGCCGTTCGTGAAGTAGACCAGGTCGTCGGGAACCACCAGGTCGTCCCAGAGTTCGAGCAGTTTCATTCTCCACCTCGGCCGTCAGGGGTGGGTGCCCGGCCCGGAGGCCGGGCACCGACCGGCTACGTGATGAGCGGTGCCGATCTCGGCAGGGCCGTCACTCGGCCGCGGGGTCCTCGATCCCGTGGCCGCTGCCGGCGCCGGAGAAGGCGCCGCAGCTGCAGGAACAGCTCATGCCGGCCTCGAACTCGTCGGACCTCATCTCCGGCTTGACCCAGGCGCTCTCAGTCATGGTTCGTGATCCCTTCCGTTGACGGGACCCGCCCTGGCGGTGCGGGTGGAATGAGCATGACGCTCAGTCAGCGCGCCTGGGGAGGGCAAGACTTGCCCTGGGTCCGGCCGTTGCCGTGTGCGGGAAGCGTGAAGGAACATGGCCGGTTGGTGTCTGTGCGACGGCACGGGGATCGCGCACGATGCATGCGTGGACACCAAGGCCGCGATACGCGAGTTCCTCGTCTCCCGTCGCACGCGACTGCGCCCCCAGGACGTCGGCGTACCCCCCTGGCAAGGCGTCCGCCGGGTCGAGGGCCTGCGCCGGGAGGAGGTCGCCGCGCTGGCGAACGTCAGCGTCGACCAGTACGTCCGCCTGGAGCGCGGCCAGGCCTCCCGGGTCTCGGACGCCGTCATCGACGCGGTCGCCGTCGCGCTGCGCCTGACCGCCAACGAGCACCGCTACCTGCGCACGCTCGCCCGCCCGGCCACGCCGCCCCGGCAGGCGGCCGGTCGCCGGGGCCCGGTGCGCCCCAGCGTCCAGCTCTTCCTCGACTCGATGCGCCGCACCCCCGCCTACCTGGTCGGCCACTGCGGCGCCATCCTCGCCTGGAACCACCTCGCCGCCCACGCCTTCCTCGACTTCGCCGACGTCCCCGAAGCCCGGCGCACGCTCGGCCGGCTCGTCTTCACCGACCCCAGGGCGCGCGACATCTACGTGGACTGGCCGACCAAGGCCCGCGAGACGGTCGCCTATCTGCGCACCGAGGCCGCCGCGCGCCCGCACGACCCGGAGTTCGCCCGGCAGATCGCCCGACTCCGCCAGGAGAGCCCCGAGTTCGCGGACCTGTGGGATCGGCACTCGATCATGGAACTCACCCACGACATCACGCGCCTGCGCACCCGCGCCGGAACGGTCGAGCTGTCCTGGGACGCCTTCCAGATGGCCGACGACGCCCACGAGTTCATCGTCGTCTACACCCCGACCACCCCCGCCGCGGCAGACACCCTCGCCCGCCTGGAGGCCGAGCCGGTCGGCGGCCGCGACGACTCGGCAGGTCCGCGAGCCGGCGTGCTACCCGGTCAGCGCCGCGTGCAGTGGGGCCAGCAGGGAGAGGTCGTCGGTGGTGACGGTGAGGTGGGTGGCGCCGGCGGACCGCCAGGCGTCGGCGAGGGAGCGCCAGGTGTCCGGCCGGCCGGGGGCGGGGCGCAGGCGGGCCTCGATGCCGAAGGCGCTCCAGTCGCGGCCGGCTTCGGTCACCGCCGTCCGCAGTTCGGCGATGAGTGCGGCACCGCGGTCGACCCGGTTGGCGAGCAGGCCGGACATGGTGAAGCCGTCGGCGAGGGTGGCGATCCGGCGCAGTGAGCCGGGTCGTCCTCCGGTGCGCAGGGTGCCGCCGCCCATCCAGAGGGGTACGGGACGCGGCCGGGGGGTGAGGGTGACGCCGGAGAACGCGACGTGCTCGCCGGCGAAGTCCGCGTCCGGCCGCGTCCACAGCAGGCGCAGCGCATGGACCTGTTCCTCGAACAGTGCCGCACGGGTGCCCGGGGCGACGCCGAGGGCGGCGGACTCGGCGGGGTCGGATCCGATGGCGACGCCCAGCCGCAGTCGGTCGCCGCTGAGATGGGCCAGTTGCGCGGTCTGCTTGGCGGCGAGCACCACCGGGCGGTGCGGCAGGATCGTCATCGCGGTTGCCAGCTCGATCCGGGTGGTGACGGCTGCCAGGAACGCCACCAGCGTCAGGCTCTCGTAGGCGGGAACGCCGGACACCAGGTGTTCGGGGACGGACAGGTGGTCGTACCCGAGGCTCTCCGCGGTCACCGCGAACGCGCGGAGTCCGGCGGGTGAGAGGGCCGTCGGGACGGTCCAGCCGAGGCGGAGGGTCATTTGCGGAAGGCCTCCGGGTCGACAGTGGAGACGAACACCGCGCGCGGGCGTTCGGCGGGCAGCAACTGGGAGTTGAGGAGGTGGCGCAGTGCTTTCTCCCCGCCGGGGAGGGCACCGGTGACGGACAGGTGGACGTGGAGGACTTGCGTGCCGTCCTCGTTCACCACCTCGGGCACGCAGTGCACGACCCCCGGGATGGCGTGCGCGGCCTGTCGGACGGTGTTCAGTGAGACCTTCTCGCCGCGCAGGACCACGAAGTCCGACAGGCGCCCGTGGAAGGTCAGATAGCCGTCGTCGATCGAGAAGGCGTCCCCGGTGGCGATGGTCCGCGGCCCCAGCAGGACTCTGCCGCTGTGCTGCCCGACCCGTCGCAGCAGCACGGTGCCGGATTCGACCAGCAGTTCACCCACGTCGTCCTGCACCCCGCGCAGTGACGCGCGCACTCCCGGCAGCGGGCGGCCGACGGAGCCGTACCGGTGCGCGGGCTCGGCGTGCGCGGCCAGGGTCGACACGCGCGGTCCGGCCTCGGTGAGCCCGTAGGTCAGGTACAGCTCCGCGGAGGGCCGCGCGGCCAGCAGGCGGGCCACCTCCGCGGGTGCGAGCCGGTCCCCGCCGACCGCCAGTGCCCGCAGGCCGCGTGGCACGAGCCGGGGGTCGGCCAGCAGTTGGCGGGCGATCGTCGGGGTCACCGCCGAGTGGGTGACCCCGCGCGCGGTGACCGCGTCGCGGTAGGCGGCCGGCGAGAACGGCGGCCCGTCGAGCACCAGTCGCGCCTTGGTCACGTACGCGGCGAACGCCTGTGCCACGAGGGCGTAGGAGTAGTACAGCGGCAGGTTCACCAGCAGGGTGTCGGCCGGGGTGATGCCCGTGGCCCCGGCGTGCAGGCGGGCGTTGTGCAGGAGCGAGGCCACCCGGTGCACGCACGCGCTGAACATCCCGGAGGTGCCGGAGGTGGACAGCAGGATCTCGCCCGGCCGGTACGGGGTGGTGGGGTGCCCGGTCGGTACGGCGAACGCGCCGCCCACCGGCGGTTGCGGCCCCGCGCCGGCCAGCCGGGTGGTCACCACGACGCCGGCCCCGACGTGCCCGGCCAGCGCGCGCACCCGCTGCCACGGCGTGCTCGGCGGCACGGCCAGCGGCACCAGGCCCAGCAGCAGCGACGAGAGCAGCACGCGCAGCAGTTCGACTCCGTTGGTGAGGCAGAGCACGACCGCGTCGCCCGGTGCCAGGCCCAGCCCGGCCAGGTCCGCCAGCACGTCGTCCACCCCGGCCGGGGCGCCGCCGCCCGTACTGGCCGGGGTTGCCTCGACCCGGGTCAGGAAGTCGGCCACCTCGGACCGGGTGAGGCCGTTCACCGGTCTTCCCGGGCGCTGGTCAGGACCAGGCAGCGACACAACTGCCCTTCTCCCCCGGCGGGTTGCAGGCCGACCAGGAGCACGTGCCGGGCGTGGCCGTCCGCGAGCCAGCCGCCGATCACCGTGAACGCGACGGGGGTGACTCGGTCGGGGTGCGCCGCCAGCAGCAGGGACGGACCGCGCAACTCGTGGCGCAGGGCGGGCAGCCCGGCCAGCACGCCCGGGTTCGCTCCGGCGAAGCGCAGCGGCGACACCCGGGACTTCGGCACCGAGTCGGCGATGCGGCGCATCGTCCGTTCGCTCCCGGTCGCGCTCATGACCAGGATCCCGGTGTCGGCGGCGTCGTCGAGCACGGGTTCGGCGCAGTCCGCCAGTGCCCGGTCCACGGTCTCGGCGACCAGCCAGGCCGCCGGGTCGGCGTAGAAGGACGGTTTGTTCACCGCGTACTCGTCCGGGTCGTCGGCGACCACCGTCGCCGAACCCAGAACCCGGGTGCCCGTCGGCACGTGTGTCACGCCCTCACCCCTTCGAACAGCAGGCACGTGTTGAACCCGCCGAACCCCAGTGTCAGGCTCAGTCCGGCGCCGGGGCCGACGGGTTGCGCCGATCCCGCGGCCAACCGCAGCGGGGCCGCCGGATCGCGCAGCCCGAGGACCGGGGGGACTCGTCGGTGGCGCAGTGCCAGGACCGTCGCCACGGCCTCGATGGCCCCGGTCGCGCCCAGGCTGTGGCCGAACGCCCCCTTGGTGGCGAACACCAACGGGCCGTCGGCTCCGAACAGTTCCAGCAGGCTGCGCGCCTCGACCTCGTCGTTGAGCGGTGTGCCGGTCCCGTGGGCGTTGACCACCGCGATGTCCGCGGGTGCCAGGCCCGCGGAGGCCAGGCAGCGTTCGACGGCGCGCAGCACGGCGCGCCCGGACGGGTCCGGTGCGGTGAGCCCGGCGGCGTCGTTGGCCGCGCCGGCCCCGCGCAGCCGGGCGTACACCCGGGCGCCGCGCTCCCGGGCGGAGTCGGGGTGTTCGACCACCACGAAGGCCGCGCCCTCGCCGAGCAGCATCCCGTCGCGCGACCGGTCGAAGGCCCGCAGTCCGGTGGGGCTCATCGTGCCCAGCGCGGAGTGCCCGAGCCGCTTGGCCTCGGTGACCACGTCGACCCCGCCCGCCACGCAGACCCGCCGCTCGCCCGAGCGCACCAGGGCGTGCGCGACGGCGATCGCGTCCGATCCGGCGGAACAGGCGGTCATGACGCAGACCGGGGTGCCCGGGTGCCCGGTGCCCGCCGCCGCGTCGTCGGCCCAGGCGTGCAGCGTCGGCTCCGCCTCGTCCAGGCAGGCGCCGAAGCTGGTGCCCAGGACCAGGCCGACCTCGGGGTCGGTGGTGGACAGACCGGCGTCCGCGAACGCGGCGGACAGCGTCCGCCCGGCGAGCGCGCGCTGGCGCTCGCCCGCCCCGGTCCCGTACGGCACCGACGCGATGACGGCGGCGGCGGTGTTGCGCAAGGGGTGCGGCGAGTGGACGGGCGCCAGCGCCGAGTCGCCCGCGCACAGCCGTTCCCACACCGCCTCCTGGTCCCGGCCCAGCGGGGTGTCCCAGGCCAGTCCGGTGATCACCGGGGTCACCACGGCCGGGCCGCCGCGGGGTCGACCTTCGTCCGGCTCATCGCGCCGCGGAACCCGGCGACGGAGCGGCCCTCCACGGTCACCACGGCGGAGAAGGCGAAGGTGGGGCCGGACAGCCGGTCCGCGCGGACGTCGAGCACGACCTGGTCGCCGGGCACGACCGGGGCGAGGAACCGGGACTTGACCGTGCCGACCAGGGTGACCTCGTCGTCGGCGAGCGGATCGCTGCTCAACTGGTAGAGCAGGACGCCGGACTGGGCGAAGGCCTGCATGGTGTGGCTGCCGGGCAGGATCAGCCCCGGGGTCAGGCCGCGCTCGGGCAGGTGCCCGGACAGCGCGCCCATCTCCGCCGAGACGGCGAACATGCTGCGCAGGAACACGCCGGGCTCATGGTCCAGAACCCGGTCGATGAACAGGCGGGGGTGGCGTCCGCGCACCAGGGCGGCGATGGCCGAGGTGCCCAGCGGACGTGCCTCGCGGACCGTGACGGGAGGGGGTGCCGTTTCGTTCGGGTGTCGCATCCGGGACGATTCCTCTCAGGGCCTGTCGCAGCGGTGCCGGTAGGGGCACCACGCGCCGGGTGTCGGGGGCGACGGCGGCGAAGACGAGGTCGCCGGCCACCAGCGGGGTGCGGGTGCCGTCCTGCTCCTCCCGCAGCAGACGTACCGCGAGGGCGAACCAGGCCGCGCCGACGTGGTCGACCCGGGTGTCCCCGATGATCACGTCGCGGTACACGGCGCTGTTGAGGTAGGTCACCCGCAGGTCGGCGACCACCAGGTCGACGTCGGCCGCGCCGAAGGCGGTCAGACCCGCGCCGTGCGCTTCGAGGTGTTCGGTGCCCGCGGTCTCCATCAGCGAGGTGTAGCGGGAGAAGTGCACGATCCCGGTCGCGTCGGTGTCGACGTGCTCGACCCGGGTGCGGAACCCCCCGCTCACCACAGGGCCCGGGCGCCTGCCGCCACCCGGTCCACGATCTCGTCGGCCTGCGTCCCGGTGGTGATCAGCGGCAGCACGATCCGCAGGGTGGGGTGGATGTAGCGCCGGCCGCCGGAGCGTCTGCCCGCGCCCGCCATGAACTCCGCGTACACGCCCGCTTCGATCAACTCCCGGCGCAGCGCGCCGATCCGGTCCGCGGCCGCGGCGGTCAGTTCCACGCCGAGCATGACCCCGCTCCCGCGGACCTCGGTGAACACGTCCGGGTGGCGGCCCACCAGGGCGTCGTCGAGATGCTTGGCCAGGTCCACGCCGACGTCGGCCGAGCGTCGCAGCAGCCCTTCGGTCTCGATGTGCTCGATGCCGTCGCGGATCACCGCGCAGTTCGGTGGCCGCAGGTCGGAGGTGGTCACGGCGCCGGAGGAGCGGACGGCCAGCTCCTTGCGGGCGATCACCATCGAGGTGGACACCGTGCCCATGCCCAGGAACTTGCCGATGACGGTGATGTCGGTGGGCACCGGCCCGTCCGCGTCGCGCATGGCGAACCAGCTGCCGGTCTTGGCGAACGTCAGCACCTCGTCGGCCACCAGCAGCACGCCGTCGGCCGCGCACCGCCGCGCGAGTTCGCGCAGGTATCCGGGCGGAGGCGCGAGGATGCCCGCGTCGCCCTGGATCGGTTCGACCACGACGGCCAGCAGCCGGTCGGCGGACTCGGCGAAGTACTCCGTCAGGGCGTCGAGGTCGCCGAACGGAATGTGGTGGACCCGGACTCCGTACGGGCCGGCGGTGTCCGCGCCGGGCAGCCCGGCCCGGTAGTACCTGCGGTTGAGCAGCTGCACCAGCCCACTGGTCCAGCCGTGCCAGGCGCCGTGGAAGGCCAGGATGGTGTCGCGCTGCTCCTTGCCCGGGCGGTGGCACAGCCGCCGGCCGTCGAAGCGGGACTCCAGCACCAGCCGCAGCGCCAACTCGTTGCCCTCCGAGCCGGAGTTGCGTCCGCTGACGTGGTACCGCCCCGCGGGGAAGTGGTCGGTCCACAGCCCGCCGGGGCCGAAGAGCCGGTCGAGGAGCTCCGCCCGTTCCAGCGAGCCCAGTTCGTCGGTGACGTTGCCGACTCCGGTGCTGCGCGCGAGCGCCGCTCGTACGACGGGGTGGTCGCCGCCCAGGGTGGCGCTGGCGTAGCCGCCGCTGGCGTCCAGCAACCGCAGCCGCCTGCCCCGGCGTTCCGGGCTCAGGTCGACCACGTCGAGGTGCAGGCCGCTGCCGCCCACGCAGGCGAACGGGAGCCGGGCCGACCCGTAGTGGTTGAGGTGCAGGTCCGTGCCGCGCAACAGCACACCGGTCCGGTCCCCGGCGTGGTCGTCACCGGCGACCGGGGCCGTGCTCACGCGGTGGCCGGGGGGCGGTCGGCCCCCGACAGCCGCTCGACCAGTGCCAGCACATCGCCGAGGGTGGACAACTCCCCCGCCGCGATGGCCTCGTCGGGGATGCTGATGTCGAACGCCTCTTCACACTGCACGCGCAGTTCCACGAAACCGAGCGAGTCCATGCCGTAATTCTCGCGCAGCCTGTCGTCGAGTCGCATCCGGTCGATCGGCACCTCCACCAGCACCTCGGAGTGCAGAATTCGCTTGATGGTCTGCAAAGGATTCACCAGAACTTCCCCTCTGGGTGGGTTCATTCGAACAGGCGGCGACCGGGTGTCCGGCGTGCGGAAAGGCGAGTGAGATCGCGGAAACGGTCGGGCCGAAAGCGGGCCGACGCCGATCGAAATACAAGGCGGCGCCGGCCATTCACGCTTTATCGAAGCTAGCCGAGGCCTTATCACCTGTCAATGGTCGACGATTTACCCGCCACGCACCTTCGAACACCGGATTCGACAATTCTTTTGCACATTAGTTCGACGGCGATTCGGCCATTTCCGAGCACACGGTCCGTACACCCGCGAAAACCGGCCCGCAACGCGCCTCCCGAGCGGGCCGCGATCGACAGCCGAGCGGCAGCTATGCACCTTTTGTGCAATTTGAGACGCATCTCCGTCTGGCGCATATACTTCTTGTCCTGGTGAATCATCCCGAACTAGCCTGAGGTCGTCCCTTTGTCCGGATGGACACAGAGCGCGGGAACGGGAACGCCATCGGGCTCCCCGGTGGCAGCGTCAGGCCTCACCCCCGGCTTCCTCCCCGTTCACTGCGAGCGCACCATCCGATGGCGCTGACCACTTCTGTCGATAGCGCTGACCATTTCTGCTTCCTGCCGACCGAAGTCCGCCTCCTTGCGCGGCTGTCGGCAGACTCCTTCGAAGGAGCTTCGAAACGCCATGAAAGTCACCCCCGACGCCCTGCGCGGCGTCACCGTGTTCGTCGGCGGCCCGATCCAGCACGCCTTGGTGCCCGGCGGGATGGCGGCGCCGATCCACGATTTCCTGAGACTGACCATCGACCAGTCGCGGCAGGCCGGCGCCACCGTGCTGTCCGCACACGTGGCCGAACGATTCGGTGCCGACACCGCTTCGTTCACCCCCGAAGAGGTGTCCGTGCGCGACTACGCATGGATGCGCGAATGCGATGTGTTCGTGCCGGTCCTGCCGGTGCTCGACGGCACCCTGCTGCGCACGGACGGCACGCACATCGAACTTGGCTGGGCCAGCGCGCTGGGCCGCCCCATCGTGGGCATCACCGACCAGCCCTTCTCCGAGTCGGCCAGCCACCTGCTCAAGGGACTCGCCCAGGTCGCCGCCGCAACGTTCCTGTCCGCCAAGGAGATCGCCAAGGACCCGGCACTGCTGGTCGACGGCGTGCTCGCGGCGCTGGGCCGGACCAGGGCGGCGGCCTGACATGGCGGCCCCGACCCACCTGCTGGGTATGCACCTGGCCAATCCGGTCGTGGTCGGCTCCGGCCTGCTCACCGACCAGGAGCGCAACATCCGCAGGCTGCTGGACGCCGGCGCGGGCGCGGTGGTCACCAAGACCATCCACCCCAACCCGCCGATCGGCCTGGACGAGCGCCTCGTCAGGCTGCCCACCGGAATGATCAACAGCACCACCTACTCCAAACGGTCCGTCGAGCACTGGGTGCGCATCCTGCGCGACCTGACCAGGGACGGGCTGCCGGTCATCGCGTCGCTGCACGCCGACAGCCCGGCGGAACTCGCCGAGTTGGCGGCCCGCGTGGAGGCGACGGGCTGCCGGGCACTGGAACTGGGCATCTCCTGCCTCAACGAGGAGGACGGCCTCGACGACACCCCCGAGCGAGTGCACGCCTACACCGCGGCCACCCGCGCTGCGACGCGGGTGCCGTTCTCGGTCAAGCTGGCCAGCGGGGAGGGCCTGCACGCCCGGGCGTTCGCCGCCGCCCGAGCCGGCGCCGACGCGGTGACCATCAGCGACACCCTGCCCGCCGCCGCCGTGCACCCGGAGACCGGTGACCTCCAACTCGGCGGCGTGTTCGGCTACTCCGGACCGGGCATCAAGCCGCTCGTGCTGGCCTCCCTGTGGAAGCTGCGCCGAGCCGGGTTCACCCTTCCCGTGCTGGCCTCCGGCGGCGTGCAGTCGGGCCGGGACGTGCACGACTACCTGGCGGTCGGCGCGGTGGCGGCCCAGGTGTACACCGCGCTGCACACCGACATGTACCCCACGCTCACCCGGATCGTGGCCGAGACCACCGGAACGGACAACACCGGGACGGGGAACGCCAACGCCGGGATTACCAACGCCGGGAACACCGGCCGGGGCCTCGAACCCGTCACCGGCGCGGACCGATCCGGCCGGGTGCGGCCATGACCCCCCGCAGCGCCGGGCCGCAGCTCTGCGACCTGAGCAGCGCCGACGTCCTGGCGGCCACCACCGGGCGGACCGTGGTGTGGCCGGTGGGAGCCACCGAACAGCACGGTCCGCACCTGCCGCTGTCCGTGGACACCGTGCTCGCCGAAGCGTTCGCCCGGCAGATCGCCTACGAGCTGAACGCCCTGACCCTGCCGGCGCAGTCCATCGCGGCGCGGTCGCTTCCGCAGAGCGGCGGCGGCCTGGCCTTCCCCGGCACCGTCTACGTGCGCGGTCGGTCCCTGCTGGCCTTCCTGGAGGACGCGCTGGAGTCGCTGTGCGCCCTGCCGTGGAGCCGACTGCTGGTCGTCAACGGCCACTTCGAGAACGAGCCGTTCCTCTTCGAGGCCCTCGACGAGGTGGGCCGACGGCCGGCGGCCGCGGGCAAGGAGTTCATCGCGCTGAGCTGGTGGAGCCTGGTCGACACGGACTGGCTGGCCGGGCGGGTGCCGCTCTTTCCGGGGTGGCACGCCGAGCACGCGGGGATCACCGAGACCAGCCTGATGCTCTACCTCCGCCCGGAGCTGGTCTCGCCCGCACGGCCCGACCACGCCGACCCACCCCGCCCGGGGATCTACCTGCACCCCGCCGACGTGAGCCGCACGACCAACCAGGGTGTCCTGTCGAGTACTTCGGGCTCCACCGCCGCCCTGGGCAAGGAGCTCTTCTGGCACGTGGTCTCGGCCGCGGTCGACCTGGTGTCAAAGAACAACGGACTGCTGCACGAGGAGAAGACTTGACTTCCTCCCCCGGCTGAAGCCGGGGGATTCCCCTCAGCCTCGCGGCTGAGCCGCTGCGCGTGAGCGCTGCGGTCGGGATGTTTCCTGCTTC
>NZ_JBHWIR010000098.1:0-24843 GCF_042731835.1 Kitasatospora sp. NPDC059817
TTTTTTTTTTTTTTTTGGGGGGGGGTGTTTTTTTTTGTGTGTTTTGTTTTTTTTTTTTTGTTTAGAGCTAGTCGGCGTCACACTTTACTGTGGTTTTGTGGGTGTTGCCCGAGGCCGGTCATTTCACAGTCGATCCATACCAAACGGTCATTCACACAACTCACCCTACGGCGCGATCACGCGCCGCGGGGACCGGCGGAGCCGAGCGGGGCTCCGGGGCACAGCCCTCGGCCTGGTGCTCCTCCGCGCCGCCGTGCGGGCCGTGGCCGTCCGGCCGCTCGCCCTCCCGCCCGGTCCGGACCGCGTGGCCGTCCCGAGTCGGACGGGCCTCGCGCGCCGCCCGGGCACCGTCGGCCGCCGCCGCCCGGCCGCCCTGCGGACGGGCCTGCGGCACCCGCGCCTGCCGGCCCCGGAGCTCGCCCGCCCCGGTCGCCGGCTGCCCGGCGGGAGCGGGGGCCGGCACCCGGCCGGTCGCCGAGCCGTGACCGCGGGCGGAGCCCGCCGCGGCACCCGGCTCGTCCGCGGGCCGTTCGACCGCACTGCGGTGCCCCTGCCCCTGGCCGCGCGCCCCCGGCTGGGGGTGGCCGTCCTCCGCCGCCGCGTGCTCCGCGGTGCGCGGCGGACGCCCCGCCCCCGACCCGGCCTGCGGCGGCACCAGCGGCGACCGCACCGGACCGCGCCCCGCACCCTGCTGCCCGGGGTGCGGCTGCTGCGCGGCCTGCTGGTGCGGGTACGGCTGCCCGGCCCGGGCGTGGAAGGCCCGGTCGGCCGGCGTCCCGGCCTGCCCCGGACCGAACGGGCCGGGCTGGCCGTGCGGGCCCGGCTGCCCCGCCGCGGCCGGCGACGCGCCGTGCGGCAGCGGCTGGCCGTGCGGGCCGACCTGCGCCGGTGCGCCGTTCCCGGCCGGGAACGGGTACGCGGGCTGCGCGCCGTGCTGTGCGCCGTGCTGGCTGCCGTGTGCCCCGCCGAACAGTGCCGCGCCCGCTGCCGACCCGGCCGTGGCCGCCGCGTGCGGCAGGGCGCCGGGCAGCCGCAGGTCGCCGCCGTGCGGACCGGTCGGCACCGCCGACTGCGGCCCGGGCCGGCGCGCCCGGTAGCTGGTCCGGTACGCGGCCGGCGAGACCCCGAGCTGGCGGCGGAAGTGCCCGCGCAGCGCCACCGGCGAACGGAACCCGCACCGGCGGGCGACGTCGTCCACCGACAGCTCCGAGGTCTCCAGCAGCCGCTGCGCCTGGAGCACCCGCTGGGTGATCAGCCACTGCAGCGGCGCGCTGCCGGTGAGCGTGCGGAACCGCCGGTCGAAGGTGCGTCGGCTCATGTACGCGCGTGCCGCCAGCACCTCGACGTCGAACTGCTGGTTGAGGTTCTCCAGCGCCCAGGTGACCACCTCGGCCAGCGGGTCGTTGCCGATCTCCTCAGGTAAAGACTGGTCGATGTACTGGGCCTGTCCGCCGCCGCTGCGACGGCTCGGGACCACCAGGCGACGGGCCAGCGCGTTGGCCGCCTCGGCGCCGTGGTCGCTGCGCACCACGTGCAGGCACAGGTCGATGCCGGCGGCGGTGCCGGCCGAGGTGAGCACGTCGCCGTCGTCGACGAAGAGCTCGCGCGGGTCCACGTGCACCCGGGGGTAGCGCTTGGCCAGCGTCGGCGCGTACATCCAGTGGGTGGTCGCCGGGCGGCCGTCGAGCAGGCCGGCGGCGGCCAGGACGAAGGCGCCGGTGCAGAGCCCGATGATCCGCGCGCCCTCGTGGTGGGCCTTGCGCAGGGCGGTGATCGCCTCGACCGGCGGGGGCTGCGAGATCGAGCGCCAGGCCGGTACGACGATCGTGCCGGCCCGGGCGAGGGCCTCCAGACCGTACGGAGCGGAGAGGGTGAGGCCGCCGGTGGTGGCGAGCGGGCCGTCCTCGCCGGCGCAGACCAGCAGCCGGTAGCGCGGTACCCCGGCGTCCTGGCGGTCGACGCCGAAGACGGACAGCGGGATCGAGCTCTCGAAGATCGGGGCGCCGCCGAAGATCAGCACCGCGACGGTCTCCCGGCGTCGGCGGCCGGAGAGCTTGCGCGGGGCGGAGACCGTCATCGGGGTCGACGAGCCGTTCGCGCCCGGCCCGCCGTGGCCCAGCGGGCCGTGGCCGGGGGAGCCCAGGGGGAGGCCGGCGAGGGGGCCGCCCAGGGAACCGGTGGGGGCGCCGTTCAGGCCAGGGGCGCCGTTCGCGCCGATCGCGCCATTCGCGCCGATCGTTCCGCCTGCCCCCGGGTAGCCGGGGTAGGCCGGGAAGTCGGCGCCGTAGGCCTGCGCCGGGCTGACGGTGCCTCGGCTGACGACCTGTCCGGAGTGCGCCTGCTGGCCGCCGTGTGCCGACCCGCCGTGCACTGCTCCGACGTGTGCCGACCCGCCGTACGCGGGACCGCCGTACGCCTGCCCGCCGTGTGCCGCTCCGCCGTGCTCTGCGGCCGCCGCCGAGGTGCCCGTGGCGGCGATGCCGGGGGAAGGCACTGTGGGGTACGAGGAGTGCGAGACGGCGCCCGGGGTGCCGGAGTTGCGGGTGGTGGCGGCGGTCGCGGAGGTGCCGGTGCTTCTCGCGGACCGAGCCGCGATACCGGCCGCCGCCTGGCCGCTGTCAGGACCCGCGTCGCTCCTGCTCACCCTGCTCAAGGCGCTCAAGCCCCCTCGGTGGTGTGGTGTGGGTGGTGCGGCACTGCTGCTCGCCAAGATCGAAATCTATCGGGTGGACCATTGCCGTTGTGACAAGTTCACCATCCGACGCTATGTCGACATGGCAATTTGGCGTGATGCATTCGATCACGAAGCGTGGCACCCGTCGACCCTTCTGGGAAGAGGGCCGGTGCAACGGTGGCTGGTTGTCGCGGGGCCGGTCCTGGGGCGTCCGGCCCGCGCGCGCCCGGTCGGCGGGTCTGGGCTGCGGATTTGCCCAAGCGGGAGGGATCGGCGCGAAATTGACCGAAAATCGGCGGTGCACGAGAGGGCGCACGAAATGAGCTCGTGCGCCTCCCAGGCTTCATCCGGCCAGGGCCGGGGCGGCGGAACCGGGGCGCGACCTCCGAGTTACCGTCCTGCCGTGAACACCAACAGCCGGCTCGAACAGGCCAACGACAACGCCGCCGCCTTCTGGCTCGCCCAAGCCCGCGTGCACGGCTGGCGGTTCCGCACCCGCCCGGGCCTGACGGCGGTCCGCTGCGCCCGCACCCCGGAGGATTCGCACCGCTTCGTGGTCACCAGTCGGTACGTCGAACCAGCGCTGGTGGAAGGGGAGTTGGCGGACCTCCTGAAGGAGTGGGAGACCATCTGCTTCACCCTGGAGGACCCGTACGGCGCACTCGACCTGACCCGGTTCGGCGCCACCCGGATGCCGGTCATGCCGGTGATGACCCGTGAACCCGGCCCGGTCGACGGCGTCCCGGCCGTCCTCCCCTCGCTCTCGGAGGCGCACGGCGGCGGCTCCCTGACGGTCGATGAGGCGCTGGACGGCGATGCTTTCGCGCAGGTCGAGCATGCGATCGTGGACGGCTTCCCGCTGCCCGCCCGGCAGCCCTGGACCCCTGGCGAAGCGCTCCCGGAACAGCTCCTGCGCGAACCCGGGCTCCGGGCCTGGCTGGGCCGCGTCGACGGCGCCACCGCCGGCACCTGCCTCACCTACGACGACGGCCAGGCCACCGGGGTGTACTGGGTCGCCACCCTGCCCGACCGGCGCGGCCAGGGCGTGGCCCGCGCCGTACTCCAGACCGCCCTGGCCCACGCGCACCCCGACCGCCCGGCCACTCTGGTCGCCACCTCGCTCGGCGAACCGCTCTACCGCAAGCTCGGGTTCACCGCGCAGGCCCGCACCTGCTGGTGGACCCGGACCTCCGCGCACGGCTGACGGCCGGGCCGCCCCGCGGCGGGGTCGTCGCTGGTTGCGGTGCGGTGCGGTGCGGGGCGCTGGTTGCGGCGGGGTGCGGTGCGGCGGGGTGCGTGAAGGGCGTGCGGTGCGTGTGTGGGACGGGGTGCGCGAGGTGGCGCGTTCAAGCGGGGTGTTACGGGGCGGCCGCCGCCGGCGCCACGGCGAACGTGGTCCGCGCGGGCCCCGCCCCATCCGCCGCCGTACGGACGGCCGTTGGGTGCGCCACCGCGACGGGGCGCAGCACGCTCGCTCCCGGGTCCGTCGCCGGGCCCGCGCCCGGGACCAGGCCAGGACGGCTGTCGGCGACCACGGCAAACTCGCCGGTGCGGTTTCGGACATCCGACCCCGCCATCGAACCACCGGGGGCACTGGCCGTTCCGGCGTTCACGGCAGCAGGCGCGAACGAGCCGTCAGGGGCGGATTCCGTCGGCCGTGCGCCGGTCCGCGCGCCGAGGAGTGCCCCCGCGCGCACCGGCACCCCGGCGGACCGCCGCTGGACCGGCCCGCCCGCGCGCAGACCCGGCCGGGCCGACGGCGCGCCGCGTGCGGCGAGCACCTGACCGACGGCCTCCGGCAGGCCGGCCGCCTTCAGCGTCGGCCGGTAGCCGCTCTCGGCCCAGGGCCGGCCGTGGTGCAGCCAGACGCTGCGCAGGCCGGCCAGTTCGGCGCCGGCGATGTCCGCGGGCGCGTGGTCCCCGACCATCCAGGTGTGCGCGGCCCACGTCCCGGTGGGCACGACGCCGCACCGCTGGGCGGCTATCTCGAAGATCAGCGGATCCGGTTTGACGCAGTCGGCCTCCTCGGAGATGACCCAGCCGTCGACCAGCGGCCCCAGCCCGGTCCGCCGGATCTTCTCCAACTGCGGCCGGGTGCCGCCGTTGCTGACGATGCCGAGCGTCCACCCGGCCGCCCGTGCCGCCTGCAGCGCGTCGACGTGTCCGGGCGGGCAGTGGATGTGGGAGTTGATGCCGTGTCGGTAGTGGGCGAGCAGGAACTCGGTGGAGACGTCCAACCCGTAGCGGCGCCGGACGGCGGACAGTACGGTGCTGCGCGGCACGTAGCCGCCGCCGTCGAGAGTGACGAACCATTCGAGGTCTCCGGGCGGCAGGTCGCGCTCGGACAGAAAATCCTGAGCCCAGGCCCGGAAAGCGGCGTCCCTGGGGAGCAGCGTGTTGTCGAGGTCGAACAGGAGCAGGGGCATGCCAAGCATGGTGCCAGCGGCCGCGCCTATGCACCTGGCAAATGCCAGACCGCGTCGCGAAGCCGTACGTAGTGGCTGAAACGGGTTCCAGGACCTGGCGTACGGGTGGGTCCGGACGGGCCGGCTGAGGCTGGCGGGGCGTGACGGTTCGCGACGTGTCGCAACGGATCGTCGCCGATCCATGACAGTCCGGTCACGGTGTCCGGCAGGCCTGTTGCGTCGCCCGGTCCGCTCAGTCAAGCTCCAGGGAACCTCCTTTCTGGAGGGGGCGCGTGGCCTGCGGGCGGGGCGCACTGCCGACGGCGGGCGCATCCTCCTTTCGCGGGAACAATGCCGCTCCGAGGCCTCACCGCTGGGCTGGGCCTCACACCCGTCGTACTCTGAAAGGAACAGGTCACATACGGTGCTGCGCGGCGCAGACCGACGTCATCCCGTGGGCGGGCCTGTTGCCCGGGCGGCGTTGTCCTCTCCTGTCGGCCCCTCTCCCCTGAAGAGCCGTGAGCCATGGCTGGTTTTGAGTCCTTCCGACCGGTGGAGCCGGACGCGCCCCGCAGCGCGGGCGCAGGCACCGGGCACGACGACGGCCGCGCGGACCTCGCTCCAGCCGACGGGCACGCCGATGTATCGGGTCGCCTGCCCGCCAGTAGGCAGGCCGATGACCGAGCCGACGACCAGGTCGACGCCCAAGCCGACGAGCCCGGCTGCGCACCGGCCGACGAGCGCGGGGGTGAGCGCAGGGGCGAGCGGGCTGATGACCGTGTCGGCGAGCATGCCGGCGAGCGGGTTGGCGACGCCGCCGCCCAGCGAGCCGACGCGCCGGCTGGTGCCTCGGGCGTCGCTGGTACCGCCGATCACACCCCGGGCGCTGAGGAAGCCGGCCCGGAGCCGGGTGCTCCCCGGGGCCTCGTGCGCGCTCTGTGCGGCCTGGTCCGACGGGGCGGCCTCGCCCGGCACGACCGTCCAGGGCCTCGCCAGCGGCGTGGCGGGCACCCGGCCGACCCTGCAGGGTCTCCGGTGACGGGCCGCCTGGGCCCGGGCGCCGAGCGCCCGGAGGCGTCCGGCCTGCCCGGCGCGCACACCGAGTCGACGGCCCGGGACGCGTCCGCGCGCTCCCTCGACCCGGTCTTCCAGCACGGCGTGGTCGTCGGCTTCGACGGCTCCCTGTCGAGCGAACGCGCCCTCGCGTACGCGGTGGGCATGGCGCGCCGTTCGCAGTGCGGCCTGGTGATCGTGCACGTCGCCAATCGCCTGCCCGCCACTGTCTGGGCAGGCTGTGAACCTCCCGTCTTCGTCGACCTCCCCGACCACCGGACCGAGGTCCTGGGCCTGGAGCTCGCCTGCGCGGACTTCCTCACCGGGGTGCCGTGGATCCTGATCGAGCGGGGCGGCGACATCTGCCACGAGATCGAGGAGGTCGGTCGCGAGTACGCCGCCGACGCGATCGTCGTCGGCACGACGCACGGCCTGCTCGGCAAGATCTTCGGCTCGGTCTCCGGACGGCTGGCGCGGCGGGCCAACCGCCCGGTGATCGTGATTCCCTGACGCTCCGTCGGGCGCCGCGTTTCCGCGCCCCCGGAGGCGTCTCCCCGTTGTCGGCCGCTGGTGTCGGCCGCCGACGGTGTCGACCGCCCCGCCGGCGTCGGCCCGCTCCTCTGCGTCGGGCGCTCCTCAACGCCGCCTGAGGAGCGGGGTGTTGCTCCGGTGGGGCCGGATCAGAACCCGGCGCCGATCTCCCGGGCGATGAGCATGCGCTGAACCTCCGATGTGCCCTCCCCGATTTCCAGGATCTTGCAGTCGCGCCAGAAACGGGCGACCGGGAACTCGTTCATGAAGCCGTACCCGCCGTGGATCTGGGTCGCCTCGCGGGCGTTGTCGACGGCGGCCTCGGACGAGTACAGCTTCGCGATCGCGGCCTCCTTCTTGAACGGTTCGCCGTGCAGCAGCCGGGAGGCGGCGTCCCGCCAGGCCAGGCGGGAGGTGTGGGCGCGCAGCTCCATGTCGGCGAGCTTGAACTGGATGGCCTGGTTGGCACCGATCGGCCGGCCGAAGGCCCGGCGCGTGCCGGCGTACTTGACGGACTCGTCGACGCATCCCTGGGCCAGGCCGGTGGCCAGGGCCGCGATCGCGATGCGGCCCTCGTCGAGGATCCGCAGGAACTGGGCGTAGCCTCGGCCACGCTCGCCCAGCAGGTTGGCCGCGGGGACGCGGCAGTCGGTAAAGGACAGTTCGCGGGTGTCGGATGCGTTCCACCCGACCTTCGAGTACTTCTTCGATACCTGGAACCCCGGGGTCCCGGTGGGCACGATGATGGAAGAGATTTCGCGCGTTGGCGAGCGGAATTCGCCTTCTTCACTCGAACGAGCGATCGGTTCCGTGAGCGCGGTGACGGTGACCAGACCGGTGATGTCCGTGCCGGAGTTGGTGATGAAGCACTTGGTGCCGTTGATGACCCACTCGTCGGTGGTCTCGTCGTACCGCGCGGTCGTGCGGGTCGCGCCGGCGTCTGAGCCGCCCTCGGGCTCGGTCAGGCCGAAGGCGCCGAGGAGTTCGCCGGAGGTCAGCCGGGGCAGCCACTCGCGCTTCTGCTCCTCCGTCCCGAACCGGTGGATCGGCATCGCGCCGAGCGAGACGGCCGCCTCCAGGGTGATCGCCACCGAGGAGTCGACCCGGGCGAGTTCCTCCAGGGCGATGCCCAGCGCGAAGTAGTCGCCGCCCATGCCGCCGTACTCCTCCGGGAAGGGCAGGCCGAACAGGCCCATGCGCCCCATCTCGCGGACGATCTCGTACGGGAACTCCTCCCGCTCGTAGAACCCGCCGATCTTCGGCGCCACCACGTCCTGGGCGAACTCGGCGACGGTGCGCCGCAGTTCCTCGTACTCGCTGCTGAGCCGGTGGTCGAACACGGTGATCCTCCTGGAGCCCGGCCGGGGTGGCCGCGGGCGTGAGCGGGACGACCGGCGTCCGTCTGACGGTGTGACGGTCGCACGGTGTGGTTGGACGATGAACGTGGTGCCCGGCGTCGGCCGCGGCCGGGATTCCGCGCGGCCGGCACCGGGGAGCGGTGGTGGGGCGGGGTCAGCCCCGGGCGGCGCCGAGCAGCGCCTGGACGGTGCGGGACGGGCTCGGACGGCCCAGCCGCTCGGCCATCCACCCGCTGGTGGCGACCAGCGCGCGCAGGTCGACCCCGGTCCGGATGCCGAGCCCGTGCAGCATCCACACCAGGTCCTCGGTGGCCAGGTTGCCGGTGGCGCTCTTCGCGTACGGGCAGCCGCCGAGGCCGCCCGCCGACGCGTCCACCGTGGTGACCCCCTCGCGCAGGGCCGCCAGGGTGTTGCTGAGCGCCTGGCCGTAGGTGTCGTGGAAGTGCACGGCGAGCCGGTCGGCCGGCACCCCGGCCCGCGCGAAGCCGGCCAGCAGGGCGCCGACCTGCCCGGGGGTGGCCACGCCGATGGTGTCGCCGAGGCTCAGCTCCGCGCAGCCCATCTCCAGCAGCCGCACGCCGTACCCGACCACCTGGGAGACCGGGACCGGACCTTCCCAGGGGTCTCCGAAGCACATCGAGAGGTAGCCGCGGACCGCCAGCCCGGCCTCGGTCGCCCGCGTCACGACCGGGCGGAACATCGCCATCGCCTCGTCCGCCGAGCGGTTGAGGTTGCGGCGGGCGAAGGTCTCGGTGGCGCTGGCGAACACCGCGACGTCGGCGGCGTGGTGGGCGAGCGCCCGGTCGAGGCCGCGTTCGTTGGGCACCAGCACCGGCAGCCGCAGGCCGGGGTGGCGCTCCGGCAGGCCGGCGAGCCGGGGCATCAGTTCTTCGGCGTCGGCCAGCTGCGGGACCCATTTCGGGTGGACGAAGCTGGTCGCCTCGACGGTGCGCAGCCCGGCGGCCGCGAGCCGGGCGATGAACTCCGCCTTGACCTCCACGGGCACCAGGGAGCCCTCGTTCTGCAGCCCGTCGCGCGGTCCGACCTCGTGGATCCGGACCTCCTCGGGCAGGCCGGGGGCGCGGACGGGGTCGGGCAGGCCCAGGTCCAGCGCGTCGGGCTCGCGTGCGGGTGCGGTCATGACCGCACCCCGGCGGGCGTGGGGGCGGCCTGCTCGTCGGCGCCGTCCCCGGCCGGGGCGACCACGACCAGCAGTTCCTCCATCGCGACGGTGGCGCCTGCGGTGGCCCGCAGCTCGGCCACCACGCCGTCGTGCGGGGCGGCGATCACGTGTTCCATCTTCATGGCCTCCAGCACGAGCAGGGGCTGGCCCTTGCGGACCGTCTCGCCCGTCGTGGTCTTGACGACGGTGACGGTTCCGGGCATCGGGGCGGTCAGGGCGCCGTGGTGGGCGGCGGTTCCGGCGGCGCGCTCGCCCACCGGGTCATGGGCGTGCAGCGACCAGGCGTCGCCCTCGATACCGAGCCAGGTCACCGGGCCGGCGGCGAGGCCGGGAGCGGCGTCGGTGGCCAGCGTGAACGTGGTCTGCAGGCCGTCGACGGTCAGGTGCAGCCGGTCGGCGGTCCGGGTCGCGCGGGCGCGGTGGACGGGCCCGGCGCCGAGCCGGAGCTCGACCTCGCGGGTGAGCTCGGCGGGATTGTCAGTGGCATCGGCTACGTTGCCCGCAGTGATCGAACGGATGCGCACCGAGACCGGATCCTGGCCGGGGGTACGGAGTCGGTGGGTGGTCCAGGCGGGGGTGCCGCTCAGGCGCCAGCCGGAGGGAAGGGAGAAGGGGTCGGTCCAGCCGCCGGGGTCGGCGGCCGGGGTGAGGTCCAGGTGCCGCGCCAGCGCGGCCGCGTAGTAGAGGAGGTGGGCAGGTGGTGGCGTCTCGGCCGTCAGCGGGTCGGCAGTTGTGGCGTCGGCCTCGTGCGCGTCATCGGCCTCGTTGGCCTTGTCGGCCTCGCCGGTCTCGTTCGCGCCGTTCGGCGCGTTCGCCGGGGAGTACGGCGAGGCGAGCAGGGCGGGCTGCTGTTGGGCCGTCTGTTCCACCAGGCCGGTGTCCAGCCGGCCGGCGACGACCTCGGGGTGTGCGAGCAGCCGTCGCAGAAAGCCGGTGTTGGTGGTGACGCCCAGGATGCGGGTGTCGGCCAGCGCGGCGCGGAGCCGGCGCAGCGCGGTCGGGCGGTCGGGCCCGTACGCGATGACCTTGGCGAGCATCGGGTCGTAGGCGCTGGTGACGACGGATCCGGGGGCGACTCCGGAGTCGACGCGCACGCCCTCGCCCTGGGGCTCGTCCAGGACGAGGATGCGGCCGCCGGTGGGCAGGAAGTCCCGTTCCGGGTCCTCGGCGCAGATCCGGGCCTCGATGGCGTGGCCCAGGAAGGAGATGTCGGACTGATCGAAGGAGAGCCGTTCGCCCGAGGCGATCCGCAGCTGCCACTCGACCAGGTCGAGTCGGGCTGAATCGTCGCCGACGGCGACGGCGAGTTCGGTGACGGGGTGTTCGACCTGGAGGCGGGTGTTCATCTCCATGAAGAAGAAGTCCCGTACCCCCTCGGTGGAGGCGGTGGCGGGGGAGTCCGGGTCGATGCCGGGAACGATGAATTCCACGGTGCCGGCCCCGGTGTAGCCGCAGGACTCCGCGGCGCGGACGGCCGCGGCGCCCATCGCGGCGCGGGTCTCGGCATTGAGCAGAACGGAGGGAGCCTCTTCGATCAGTTTCTGATGGCGGCGCTGGAGGCTGCATTCGCGCTCGCCGAGGTGGACGGTGGTGCCGTGGGCGTCGGCGAGCACCTGCACCTCGATGTGGCGCGGCCGGTCGACCCAGCGTTCCAGCAGCAGGGTGTCGTCGCCGAAGGCGGTCCGGGCGACGCGGCGGGCGGCGGCGATCTCGGTGGGCAGGTCGGCGCGGTCCCGCACGAGGCGCATGCCCTTGCCACCGCCTCCGGCGGACGGCTTGAGCAGGACGGGGTAGCCGATCTCGTCGGCGGCGGCGAGGAGATCCCCGTCGGTGGGCGCGGTGGCCTGGCTGCCGGGGACCACCGGAACGCCGGCGGTTCGGACGGCTTCCTTGGCGTTGATCTTGTCACCCATCAGCTCGACCGCACCGGGAGGAGGTCCGATGAAGACGAGGCCGGCGTCGGCGCAGGCGCGGGCGAAGCCGGCGTTCTCGGCGAGGAAGCCGTAACCGGGGTGGACGGCCTGGGCCCCGGTGCGGCGGGCGGCGGCGAGGATCTGGTCGGTGCGCAGGTAGGTCTCGGCCGCCGAGCTGTCGCTGCGGTCGGCCGGGCCGAGCCGGACGGCGACGTCGGCCTCGCGGACGTGCGGCGCGTCGGCGTCGGCGTCGCTGAACACGGCGACCGAGCGCACGCCGAGCCGCCGCAGGGTGCGGATCACCCGGAGGGCGATCTCGCCGCGGTTGGCGACCAGAACTGTGTCGAACATGGGAGGCGTTCCTCCGGGTCGAGGGGAGCCGTACGAAGGAGGTGGCGGCGGGGTGGCGGCGGTGGAGAGGAGGGCGCCGGCCCGGGTGCGTCGGCGCCGCGGGAGTCACGCCCGCAGGAGCGGGGTCACACCGACAGGAGAGGAGAGGTCGCGTGGGAGGGGGCGGGTCACACCCGCCGGGGCGGGGTCACATCCGGAAGACCCCGTACGGGCCGGGCGGCGGGAGCGGGGCGTTGGCGCAGGCGGTGAGGGCGAGGCCGACGACGGTGCGGGTGTCCATCGGGTCGATCACGCCGTCATCCCAGAGGCGGGCGGTGGCGTAGTAGGCGTTGCCCTGGCGCTCGTACTGCTCGCGGACGGGGCGCTTGAACTCCTCCTCCGCCTCGGCCGGCCACTGCTCGCCGTGGGCCTCCAACTGGTCGCGGCGGACGGTGGCGAGGACGGACGCCGCCTGCTCGCCGCCCATCACGGAGATCTTCGAGCCCGGCCACATCCACAGGAAGCGAGGTGAGTAAGCCCGGCCGCACATCGAGTAGTTGCCGGCTCCGTACGAGCCGCCGATCACCACGGTCAGCTTCGGGACGCGGGTGCTGGCGACGGCGTTGACCATCTTGGCGCCGTGCTTGGCGATGCCGCCCGCCTCGTACTGCCGGCCGACCATGAACCCGGTGATGTTCTGCAGGAAGAGGAGGGGGATGCCGCGCTGGTCGCACAACTCGATGAAGTGGGCGCCCTTGAGGGCCGACTCGGAGAACAGCACGCCGTTGTTGGCGACGATGCCGACGGGGTGGCCGTGGATCCGGGCGAAGCCGGTGACCAGGGTCGCGCCGTACTCGGCCTTGAACTCGGCGAACCGGCTGCCGTCGACCAGCCGGGCGATCACCTCGCGCACGTCGTAGGGCGTGCGCGGGTCGACCGGGACGGCCCCGTACAGGCCGGCCGGGTCCACGGCCGGCGGCTCGACCGGGGTGAGCGGCCACGGCCTGGCCGAGCGCGGGCCGAGCCCGGCCACGATCGTGCGGACGATGGAGAGGGCGTGGGCGTCGTCCTCGGCCAGGTGGTCCGTCACCCCCGAGGTGCGGGAGTGCAGGTCACCGCCGCCCAGTTCCTCGGCGGTGACCACCTCTCCGGTGGCGGCCTTCACCAGCGGTGGCCCGCCCAGGAAGATCGTGCCCTGGTTGCGGACGATCACGGCCTGGTCGCTCATCGCCGGGACGTACGCCCCGCCGGCCGTGCAGGAACCGAGCACGGCGGCGATCTGCGGGATGCCCGCGGCGGAGAGCCTGGCCTGGTTGTAGAAGATCCGGCCGAAGTGGTCGCGGTCCGGGAAGACCTCGTCCTGCATGGGGAGGAAGGCGCCGCCGGAGTCCACCAGGTAGACGCAGGGCAGCCGGTTCTCCAGCGCGACCTCCTGGGCGCGCAGGTGCTTCTTCACGGTCATCGGGTAGTAGGTGCCGCCCTTGACGGTGGCGTCGTTGGCGACCACCACCACCTCGCGCCCGGCGACCCGGCCGATGCCCGCGATCACCCCGGCCGCGGGCGCCGCCCCGTCGTACATCCCGTCGGCGGCCAGCGGGGCCAGTTCCAGGAAGGGCGAGGCCGGGTCGAGCAGGGCGTCCACCCGGTCGCGGGGGAGCAGCTTGTTGCGCGCCGTGTGCCGGGCGCGGGCCCTGGCGCCGCCGCCGAGGGCCGCCGCGTCGAGCTTCTCGCGCAGCTCGGCGACCAGGGCCCGGTGTGCCTCGGTGTTGGCGCGGTAGGCGGTGGAGCCCGGGTCGACCGCGGTGCCGAGCCGGGGCGCGGGAGCAGCGGCTCCCGGCGGTACGGCACCTGGCGCCGCCGTGGTGCCGGCCGCTGTGCTGCCATGGACGCCGGTGGGTACACCGGCGGTTGAGATGACCATTCCCAAGAGCTCCCTTGCCCTCGGCACCAGGCGGGCGGCCGGATGCGGTGCGCCCATGGACCCCACGTTAATTAACGTTAACTTACGCGCCCAGGTTAACGGCCGATAACCCCACTGTCTACGATGGGCAGCATGCCGAACGTCCCCGCAGCCTCCGCGCTCCCACGCCGCGACCAGATCCGTCGGGAGGCCGCGCGACTCTTCGCGGCCCGGGGTTTCCTCGGGGTGGGTGTGGACGAGATCGGCAAGGCCGTCGGCATCAGCGGCCCCGGGCTCTACCGCCACTTCGCCGGAAAGGACGCGATGCTCGCCGATCTGCTGATCGGCATCAGTGAGCGCCTGCTGGAGGAGGGGCGGCGCCGGGCGGGGGGCGGTGACGGTCCGGCCGCCGCGCTGGACGCGCTGATCGGCGGCCACGTCGACTTCGCCCTCGACGACCGCGACCTGATCACCCTCCACGACCGTGAGCTGCTGAACCTCAAGGAGGAGGACCGCCGCACCGTCCGTCGGCTCCAGCGCGGCTATGTCGAGCTCTGGGTGGACGTGGTCCGGCAGGTCTATCCGCAGCTGACGGGCCCCGCCGCCGAACCGGTGGCCAGGGCCGCCGTCCACGCGGTCTTCGGCCTGATCAACTCGACCCCGCACAGCCTCGGCCCGGGCCCCGCCCAGGACGAGCGCTCCGGCCTCCAGCGCGACGGAATGGCCGTCCTGCTGCATGCCCTCGCCCACGGCGCCTTCGCGGCGGCGGCCGAGTCGGTGTCCGCGCAGGCCTGAGTCCTGCGCACCCGGACGGCCCGCTCGGCAGTCCAGGCCCGAGGGTTGGCGGTTCGACCCTGAGGCCGGAGGTCTAGGACCAAAGGACGGCGCCCGCCCGCCCCGGGCCGCTGGGCCTTCGGCGGCCCGTCCGCGACCCTGGAGGCAGGCGACCCCGGAGGCGGGCGACCCTGGAGGCGGGCGGGTCGGCGGGCCGTGCGTTCGTTCGGCCGGGAATCACCGCAGGCCGCAGGCTGTTGGCCAGTCCGCCGGACCGGACGATCCGGGCCGCCCCGGCCCGCTCCGGCCCCATCCGGGCCGGAAACGCCATGGCGGCCACCCGATGAAATGGTTAGCATCCCTAAATATGCCTGAGACTCACGGATCCACGGTGGAGCAATCCCCGAGCGGCTCACTGGCCCCCGGCGCGAGCCCGCAGCCGGACGGCGCCCACCCGCAGCCGGACGGCAACGACCCGCAGGCCGTCGGCTGGCTGCGCCGCCTGGTCGGCTACTGCTGGCGCTCCCGCCGCAGCGTGCTGCTCGCCTTTGGCGCCTCGCTCGTCGGCATGGCCGTCACCTCGCTGGTGCCGCTGGTCACCAAGCTGATCATCGATGACGTCATCACCGCGCACACCCGTTCGCTGGTCCCCTGGGCGGTGGTGCTGCTGCTCGCCGCCGTCGTCGTCTTCGGTTGCACCCAGGTCCGCCGCTACTACGGCGGCCAGCTCGCCCTGGACGTCCAGCACGACATGCGCAGCGACCTGTTCCGCTCGCTCGGCCGGCTCGACGGCCACCGCCAGGACCGGCTGGACACCGGCCAGGTGGTCGGGCGCGCGACCTCCGACCTCCAGCTGATCAACGGCCTGCTCTCGATGCTGCCGATGATGACCGGCTACCTGCTGATGTTCGTCATGTCGCTGGCCGTGATGGTCTGGCTCTCTCCGCCGCTCACCCTGATAGCCCTGGTGATGGCCCCCGCGCTGTGGTGGATCACCGTCCTCAGCCGGAAGCGACTCTTCCCCGCCACCTGGGCCGCCCAGCAGGAGGCGGCCGCCGTCGCGGGTGTGGTGGACGGCGCGATCGGCGGTGTCCGGGTGGTCAAGGGCTTCGGCCAGGAGGCGCAGGAGCTGGACAAGCTGGAGCGGGCCTCCCGCAACCTGTTCGCGGCCCGGCTCCGGTCGATCCGGCTCAACGCCCGCTACAACCCGGCGATGCAGGCCGTCCCGGCGCTCGCGCAGGTCGCGGTGCTGGCCTTCGGCGGCTGGCTGGCCGTCGACGGCCAGGTGTCGCTCGGGACCTTCGTGGCCTTCTCCACCTACGTCGCGCAGATGACCGGACCGGTGCGGATGCTCACCATGGTCATCACGGTCGGCCAGCAGGCCCGGGCCGGCGTGGAGCGCGTCCTCCAGCTGATCGACGAGCGCCCGCTGGTCCAGGAGCGCCCGGACGCGCTCATCCTGGACCTCACCGGGGACGGCACCCGCGAAGGCGCCGCCACCGGCGTCCGCGAAGGCAGCACCGCAGGCCCCCGTGCCACCGCAGACACCCGCGCCACCGCAGGCCCCCGAACCTCCGATGTTGCCCTGGAGTTCGACCAGGTCGAGTTCCGCTACGACCCCGAGCACCCCGCCCCCGTCCTGCACGGCCTCAGCCTGAAGCTGGCCCCCGGCGAGACCCTCGCCCTGGTCGGGGCTTCCGGCTCCGGCAAGTCGACGGTGGCGCAGCTGGTGCCGCGCTTCTACGACCCGGCGGCCGGCGCCGTCCGTCTCTACGGCCACGACCTGCGCGACCTCACCCTGGACTCGGTCCGGTCGGCGGTCGGCATCGTCCCCGAGGAGAGCTTCCTGTTCTCCGAGTCGGTCCGCACCAACATCGCCTACGGTCGTCCGGACGCCACGGACGAGCAGGTCGTGGCGGCCGCGCGGGCCGCCCAGGCCGACGAGTTCGTCCGCGCGCTGCCGGACGGCTACGAGACCAAGGTCGGCGAGCAGGGCCTGACCCTCTCCGGAGGCCAGCGCCAGCGGATCGCGCTGGCCCGGGCGATCCTCACCGACCCCCGGATCCTGCTGCTGGACGATGCCACCTCGGCGGTGGACCCGCAGGTCGAGGCGGAGATCCACGACGCGCTGCGTTCGGTGATGACCGGCCGCACCACGCTGCTGATCGCCCACCGCCGCTCGACCCTGCAGCTCGCCGACCGGATAGCCGTCCTGGATCACGGCAGGCTGCTGGACATCGGCACGCACGAGGAACTCGACGCCCGATGTCCCCAGTACCGGGCTCTGATCACCGACCCCGAGGCCGACCGCACACCCCGGTCGTCCGAGGCCCCGCAGACTGTCGAGCAGACCTCTCCGCAGACCCCCGAGCAGCCAGCCGGGCAGCAGGCCCCCGAGCAGCGGACCGCTGAGCAGACCGCCGAGCAGACCGAGGCGCGGTCCACCTCCGAGCAGGTCGACGAACCGACCCCCACGCAGGCCCCGGCCCCGGAACCCGTCGCCTCGCAACCCGCCGCCCCCGACCTCCCCACCCCCGCCCTGGTCAAGGCGGCCCGCACCGCCGACCCCGACCTGCTGGCCAGGGTCGCGGCCCTCCCGCCGGCCGCCGACTTCCCGGCGGTCCCGCGCGCCGAGGCCGAGGCCGGTGACCCGGACTTCACCCTCCGCCGCCTGCTGCGCCCCTTCCGCGTCCCGCTCGCCCTGGCCCTGCTGCTCGTCGCGCTCGACGCGGCTTCCGGCCTGGTGCTGCCGGTGCTGATCCGGCACGGCATCGACCAGGGCGTCAGCAAGGCCCTGATGTCCGGCGTGGCCGTGGCCGCGCTCGCCGCGCTGGTGGTGGTGCTGCTGGACTGGTTGGTGCAGAGCGCCGAGAACCGGGTCAGCGGCCGTACCGGTGAGCGGGTGCTCTACATGCTCCGTCTCAAGATCTTCGCCCACCTCAACCGGCTCGGCCTGGACTACTACGAGCGCGAGCTGTCCGGCCGGATCATGACCCGGATGACCACCGACCTGGACTCGCTGACGTCCTTCCTGCAGACCGGCGTGGTCACTGCCGTGGTCAGCCTGCTGACCTTCGGCGGGATCTTCGCCGCGCTGCTGATCATCGACGCCGGCCTGGCCCTGGTGGTCTTCGCGGTGCTGCCCCTGCTGGTGATCGCGACGCTGGTGTTCCGCCGGAAGTCCAGGGACCAGTACGAGCTGTCCCGGGACCTCATCAGCACCGTCAACGCCGACCTCCAGGAGAACGTGGCGGGCATGCGGATCGTCCAGGCCTTCCGCCGCCTGGACACCAACACGGACCGCTTCGTCGCCCGGGGCGTCGCCTACCGCGAGGCCCGGGTGCGCGCGCAGCTGTACATCTCGCTGTACTTCCCGTTCGTCCAGTTCCTCTCCAGCGTGGCCGCCGCGCTGGTGCTGATCGTGGGCGCGGCCCGGGTCGACGCCGGGACGCTGACGGTCGGCGCGCTGGTCGCGTACCTGCTGTACATCGATCTGTTCTTCGCGCCGGTCAACCAGCTGTCCCAGGTGTTCGACGGCTACCAGCAGGCTTCGGTGGGCCTCGGCCGGATCCGGGAGCTGCTGCGCACCCCGACCGCCACGGCCGAGGCGGCCGACCCCGTGCCGGTGCCCGAGGGGCTGCGCGGCGAGATCTCCTTCGAGGGTGTCGGCTTCGCCTACAACGGCGGTGCGGACGGCGCCCCGAACGTGCTGACCGGTGTGGACCTGCACATTCCGGCCGGGCAGACGGTGGCGCTGGTGGGCGAGACCGGCGCCGGCAAGTCGACGCTGGTGAAGCTGGTCGCCCGGTTCTACGACGCGACGGAGGGCACCGTGCGGGTGGACGGGGTCGACCTCACCCGCTTCGACCTGGCGCAGTACCGCCACCGGCTGGGCGTGGTGCCGCAGGAGGCGTACCTGTTCGCGGGCACGGTGCGCGAGGCGATCGCGTACGGCCGGCCCGACGCCTCGCCGGCCGAGGTGGAGGCGGCGGCCCGGGCGGTCGGCGCGCACGACATGATCGTCAGGCTGTCCGGCGGCTACGACCACGAGGTCGCGGGTCGCGGCCGCAACCTCTCGGCCGGCCAGCGGCAGTTGATCGCGCTGGCCCGGGCCGAACTGGTCGATCCGGACGTCCTGCTGCTCGACGAGGCGACCGCGGCGCTCGACCTGGCCACCGAGGCGGTGGTCAACCAGGCCGCGGACCGGCTCAGTGGCGGCCGCACCACGCTGGTCATCGCCCACCGGCTGACCACCGCCGAGCGCGCCGACCGGGTCGTCGTGCTGGACCACGGCCGGGTGGTCGAGGACGGTACGCACACCGAGTTGCTCGCCCGGGGCGGCACGTACGCCCGGCTCTGGCAGGCGTTCATCGCGGACGGCCACCCGGCGGTCGAGGCCGTCGCCGCGGGGTAGCCGACTGCCCGCGATCAGTCTGGCGGGCCGTCGCCGGCGGCCCGCCAGGCTGATCGTCAGGCGGCGATCAGCGAGGCCAGCAGGCCGGTGGCGTCGATCCCGTGCGGCAGGTCGCTGACCTGTCCGTCCCCGACCTCGACCACACGCCAGCCGGAGCCGTCGGCCCGGCTGGCGAGGTCGGTGGTGACGAAGCGGCAGCCGAGCATCCGGACCAGGGGGCGGACGCCGGTGAGGTCGGGTTCGACATCGTGGTGGGGTGCGTCGGGGTGCGGCCCGACCAGGACGGGTTCGCCGTCCAGCCACCACACCCGCGCTTCCACGGCCCGCCCGCTCCCACGGCCCGAACGGTCATCCGACCCTCCACCCGATCCTTCCCCCGAGTCGTCGCCCGAGCTGCCGCCCGGCCCGTCGGCCGGCCGCTCGAACTCCTCGTACCGCCGCAGCACCACCCCGCCGGTCAGGAACTCGCCCTGGAGCTCGACGAACCGCGCCACCACCCGCCCGACGCTCGCCAGATCGGCCAACTCGGGGATGTAGCAGGCCTCGTGCCACTCGTGCTTGCGCGACTTCACGTAGTCCTTGACGATCGCCGGCCCGCTCCCGCCGAGCCGGGCCGCGGCGGCCGCCAGCTCTTCCGGCCCGGGCACCGCGGAAGCGGCGGTGGGGATCCACGTGCTGGGCGGAGTCGCCCCCTCGAACACGTCGTACCAGCCCGGCAGTTCGTGTGCCGTCGCATAGCCGGCCGGGCTGGTCAGCAGGGCGCAGCCGCGCGCGGCGAGCGCGGTGGCGAAACCGGCGTAGCGGGCGGACGGAAGCATCCAGCCCCGGTACCAGAGCGGACCCCGGTCCTGCGGCACCCGCCGGACCGCCTGCTCGGCGTGCCCGGCGAGCAGCGCGTCGTGGTCGACCAGGTGGTGCTCGCCGCCCAACTCCCGCAGCAGCCTGGCCTCCCAGGCGAAGTGCGGGTCGGGCCGGCGCGGGTTGAGCGGGTCGGCGGGGAAGAGGATCGCGGGTACGGGCATGGCCGTCAGGGTAAGGCCCGGGCGGGGCGGCGTCGGCGGCTTTCGGCGCGTCAAACCCGCTCGACGGCCCGGCCGGGTGCTGGGAGAGTGATCCGATGCGAAATCTGCTGAGACTCCGTACACGTGTCCCCCGGCAGGCGGCTCGCACGGTGGTCCTGGACGAGGACGGCTCGGTCTTCCTGCTCCGTTCGGACAACGACGAGGTCGGCGTCCACTGGACCATGCCGGGCGGCGGGTTGGAACCCGGCGAGACCCCGTGGACCGGCGCCCGGCGCGAACTCTGGGAGGAGACGGGCTGGAGCGACCTCGAACCGGGCCCGCTGCTCTGCACCTGGGAACACGACTTCACCTGGCACGGCACCCCGGTCCGTCAGCACGAGCACATCTACCTCACGGGCGGACCGCACCGCGGCCCGGTCGGTGACGTCAGCGCGGTGCACGCCGAGGACCGGATCCTCGACTGGCGCTGGTGGACCCCGGCCGACCTGGCGGACGAGCACGCCGACGCGCTCTGGCCGCCCCGGCTGCCGGAGCTGCTGGCCGCCGTCCGCGAGGGCTGGGCCGTCGATGGGCGCCCCCCGGTACCCGTCGACCTCGGCTTCATCCCGAACGCCCCGGCCACCCGCTGACGGCCACCCGCTGACCGCTCCCCGACGCACGGCCGACCGCGATCTCCTGACCGCCGTCTCCTGACCGTCACCGGCGGGCCCCAAAAGCGCGCTGCTACGGCCACACGCTGCTACGAACGCACGCCCCTACGGGCGCCCGCCGCGTCGCGCCCGCCCGCCCGGGCCGGATTCCCAACCGTGCAGGTCCAGCTCCCGGTCGTGCAGCGCGCAGGGGTTCATCAGCACGGTCAGTTGCGCGTCGGCCAACTGCTCGAAGGCGAGCCCGGTGGCGGACAGCAGTTGCTCGGTCGGCACCGAGACGGCGATGGCGGCGCGCCAGGAGGGCAGCACGATCAGGCTGGTGCCGCGGCCGATCCGGACCGGTTCCGCCGTAACCCGGACCGGCGCCCGCTCCTCCGGGCGGCCGACGGCCTCGGGCTGGTTCGGGCTGCCGCCGATCAGGATGCCGAGCGGTGTCTCGGCCCGCGCCTCCTCGGGGGCGGCGGCCGACGGAGCCGTCACCGCCCCGGTGCCTCCGATGAGTTCACCTGAACCGGGTGCGGCTGCCGCCCAGACCTCGGCCGGGAGAGCGGCGGAGGTCACGGGTGTCGTAGGTGCTGTCCCGATCGGTTCGGTCGCGGCCGTCTCCCGTGCGGCCGCCCCCTGCCCGGTCGCGTCGGCCTGCGGGTGCATCCGGCGCAGCCGGCGCGAGGGCGCGGGGCGCCGGGAGCCGGCGGCCCGGAGTTCCTCGCGCGCCGCGCGCAGCACGGGCACGGCCCGGTCGCCCTCGGGCGCGACGGCCGGCCGGCCGAACCTGCCGACCCCGGCCCCGGTCCGCCCGCCCACGGCCTCGGCCCCGCCACCCGGAACGTCTCCACGGTGCTCAACACCCGCGCCGCCCGCGCCGCCTTCATGGACCTCGCCGTCCTCGCCGTCCTCGTCCTCGGCGCTCTCGCCCAGCAGCGCCCGGACTTCCGTAGCCGATCGCCGGCACGCGGCCGCCAGGTCGGCGACCGAGCGGCCTTGGGCGCGGGCGGCCCGCAGCCGGTCGGCGAGCGCCGCCCGCAGCCGCGAGGTGGTCGGATCGTCCGCAGCCGCCTCGCCCCTCGCCGCCGCGAGTCCGCCGTCTGCCCCGCCGTCCTCCCGTCCGCGCGGCTGCGGCACCGAGTCGTGGCGTGAGCCGCCGGCCTGGCGTGGCCCGCCGGCGGTGCCGGACGGGGCGGCGCCCGGAGTGCCGGAAGGGCCGGTCTCGGCGGCCGTCGCGATGGAGCAGCGTGCGGCGTGCGGGGGCGCGGATCCGGCGCTGTCCCCGGGCGGGCCGGGCAGGGACGGGTCGGTTGCGGCGGGGTGGAGCGAGGTCATCGGCACGGGCCCTTCGGCGGACGGTCCGGATGATCCTCCCGCACCGCGCGACCAGCTCCAAGCATCAATTCCGGGGGTGTGCGCGAGACCACTGCCCGCCCCTACACCCCGTGTCGGCTCAAGTGCCGGGCGCGACGAAGCCCTTGAGGTCGGCGAGCACCGCGTTGGCCGCCATGACACCGAGCCCGAGGAACCAGGTCTCGTCCGAAACCGGCCGGGCCTGACCGGACTTGACCGCGCCGAGGGTCTTCCAGAGCGCGCCGCCGAGCACCGCGTCCTGGTTGGTGGAGCTGGGGCTGCCGTACACGCCGTAGAAGATCCAGTCGGCGTCGGCCTTGTCGATCTGTTCCGGGCTGACCTCCACCGCGAGTTCCTTGACCTGTTCGATCTTGGGCTGCGGCAGCGGGATGTCGGTGAGGATGGTGCCGATGAAGGACAGCTCGGCGTACAGCCGGGTCCGGCCGGGCATGAAGCGCAGCGGCGTGATGGTGGGCCGCTTGTCGCCGAGCTTGGCGCCGATCGCGGTGGCGGCCGCCTGGTACGCGTCGAGCTGGGTCTTGGCCTCGGCCTCCAGGCCGAACGGGCTGGCGTTGAGCTGGAAGTTCTGCTTCCAGGGGTAGCCGGGGCGCAGCGAGAAGACGGTCGGCGCGATCTTGGACAGCTGCGCGTACTGGTCCTGGGCGCGCAGCTGGCTGCCGAGGATCAGGTCGGGCTTGAGAGCGGCGATGGCCTCCAGGTTGAGGCTGTTGATGGTGCCGACGTTGGCCGGGTTGCCGGCCTTGTCCTTGAGGTAGGACGGCAGGGACTTGGAGCCGTCGGTGTAGACGATGCCGACCGGCTGGATGCCGAGTGCGACGACGTTGTCGAGTTCGCCGGTGTCCAGCACCACGACCCGGGTGGGCTTGGCGGGGATGACGGTCTCGCCCATGGCGTGCTTGACGGTGCGCGGGTAGACGCCGGGGGCGGCGTCGGTGCCGAAGCCCTTCATCTTCTCGATCACGGTGGCGTAGTCGTCGCCGCCCTGCTTGACCGACTTCTGGTCGGGCGATGCGCCGCCGGCGTTGGGGGTCGCGCCGCCGGAGCCGCCGTTGCCGCCCGAGCCGCCGGAGCTGCCGCAGGCGGTGAGCAGTCCGCCGAGGCCGAGGACCGCCCCACCGGCGATCCCGGCGGAGAGGAACCTGCGGCGGGAGGGGGTGCGGGGGACGAGGACCAGGTCGTCGGGGTGGGGGGCCACGCGACGCTCCTTCGAATCGAGGTTAGGTGAGGCAAACCTATCCGAAGCACCCGAGGAGGGCGTAGTGGCCCGTCCGGGCCGAGGGCGAACCATCTCAAACCTTGACATAAGGGAGAAATTCTCTTGACCCTGATCCTTTGAAACCAAGGTACACCGCTTAACGCGCCGTTAATGCTGCACCTTGACGGCCTTTGTCGAGAACGAATCGAAGCAAGTGGTTTAGATCACCAAGGGTTGGTCTACTCAACCTTCCATGCTCGCGCCTAGGGTGCGCTGGTGTTTGATCAGCAGCTCTCAGAGCACGGAAGCAGCGGCCGGGCAATGGCGCCCGACGCTCCGCAGGGTGCCCCGGTCAGTGGCATCAGTGGTGGAGTCCCCGACCAGGGGACAGCTGGGGGAGCGGGGGACAAGGGTCTACGGGGCAACTCGGTGGGCCTGCTGGGCAGTGTGGTCCTGGGCGTCTCCACGGTCGCCCCGGTCTACTGCCTGACCGCGACACTCGGGCCGACCGTCACCGCGGTCGGCGTCCAGATGCCCGCCGTGTTCCTGGCCGGCTTCCTGCCGATGCTGCTCGTCGCGTTCGCCTACAAGGAGCTGAACAAGGACTTCCCGGACTGCGGCACGTCCTTCACCTGGACGGTCAAGGCCTTCGGCCCCCGGGTCGGCTGGATGGCCGGCTGGGGCCTGACCGTCGCGACCATCATCGTGCTGTCCAACCTGGCCGGGGTCGCGACCGACTTCCTCTACCTGATGCTCGGCGAGATGACCGGCAGGAGCTGGGTCGCCGAACTCGACCAGAACCAGGCCGTCCACCTGCTCACCGTCGTCCTGCTGATCGCCGGCGCCACCGCGATGAGCTACCGGGGGATGACCGCCACCAAGTGGTTCCAGTACAGCCTGGTCGGCCTCCAACTCGCCGTGCTGGTGCTCTTCTCGGCCATCGCCATCGGCAAGGCCGCCGCCGGCGACCTGCCCGACTCGATCGGCTTCTCGTTCTCCTGGCTCAACCCGCTCCAGGTCAGCTCCTTCAGCGCCTTCACCGCCGGCCTGTCGCTGTCGATCTTCATGTACTGGGGCTGGGACACCTGCCTCACCATGAACGAGGAGACCCTCGGCAGCACCAAGACCCCCGGTCGCGCCGCGATGGTCTCCATGGTCACCCTGGTCGGCTCGTACCTGCTGGTCGCGATCTCCGCCCAGATGTTCGCGGGCGTCGGCTCCACCGGCTCCGGCCTCAGCAACCCGGAGACCTCCGACAACGTCTTCGCCGCGCTCGCCCGCCCGGTCCTCGGCTCGCCGTGGAGCGTCCTGCTCTTCCTGGCCGTCGTCGCCAGCGCCGCCGCCAGCCTCCAGACCACCTTCATCCCGGTGGCCCGCACCCTGCTCGCGATGAGCGCCTACCGCGCCGTGCCACCGCGCTTCGGCGCCGTCCACCCGCGCTTCCGCACCCCCGGGTACGCCACCGTCGCGGCCGGCATCGCCACCGCCGTCTTCTACGTCGGCATGAGCCTGATCAGCGAGAACGTCGTCCAGGACACCATCCTGGCGCTCGGCCTGATGATCTGCTTCTACTACGCGCTGACCGCGTTCGCCTGCGTCTGGTACTTCCGCCGCTCGCTGCGCACCGGCCCCCGCGACCTGTTCCTCAAGGGCATCGCCCCGCTGCTCGGCGGCGTGCTGCTGAGCGGGGTCTTCCTGCAGACCCTCACCGACGCCTGGAGCCCGGACTACGGCAGCGGCGCCGTCTTCGGCATCGGTTCGGTGTTCGTCATCGGCGTCGGCATCCTGCTGCTCGGCGCCGTCCTGATGACCTGCTACGGGCTGGCCCGGCCGGAGTTCTTCCGCGGCGAGACGCTGCGCAAGGACACCCCCGCGCTGGTCGTCGAGGACTGAGAGGGTCGGGAGGGTCGGGAGGACTGAGAGGACCGGGAGGGTCGGGAGGACTGAGAGGACCGGGAGGACCGGGAGCGCCGAAAACCGACCACGCCGCCGGGCATCGACGCTATCCTCGACCGCATGAAGCTTTACGCGGGCCAGTGCTGGTGGGCGAGCTGGTGGGGGGCCCCCCCCCCCCCCCGACCC
>NZ_JBHWIR010000098.1:24853-28025 GCF_042731835.1 Kitasatospora sp. NPDC059817
GTCCTGAGGGACGGCCACCCCACCCGCTCGACCAGGGCCGTCCGGAATGGACGGCCCTTTCGCGTTTCCCACGGAACGGGCCCCCGCCCCGGACGGCCGCCACCACCGCCGTACCGAGGAGAAACCCGATGACGACCGCGACCAACGCGACGACCGCGACCAACGCGACGACCCCGTCCGTGGCCACCACCGCCACCTTCACCGCCGACCCGGCCGGCCACCGCGTCCTCACCGGGGACCGCCCCACCGGACCGCTGCACCTCGGCCACTACTTCGGCACCCTGCACAACCGCGTCCAGCTCCAGAACCAGGGCGTCGAGATGTTCGTCGTGATCGCCGACTACCAGGTCATCACCGACCGGGACATCGCCGACCGGCTCGCCGAGCACACCGAGAACCTCGTCCTCGACTACCTCGCGGCCGGCCTCGACCCCGACCGCGCCACGATCTTCGCGCACAGCGCCGTCCCCGCCCTCAACCAGCTGCTGCTGCCCTTCCTCAGCCTGGTCAGCGTCGCCGAACTGAACCGCAACCCCACCGTCAAGGACGAGATCGCGCACTCCCGCCAGTCCGCCGTCAACGGGCTGATGTTCACCTACCCCGCCCACCAGGCCGCCGACATCCTCTTCTGCAAGGCGAACCTCGTCCCGGTCGGCCAGGACCAGCTGCCCCACCTCGAAGTCGCCCGCACCATCGCCCGCCGCTTCAACGAGCGCTACCCGCACGTCGACGGCGGCACCGTCTTCCCCACCCCCCGCGCACTGCTCTCCGACGCCCCGCTGCTGCTCGGCACCGACGGCGGCAAGATGAGCAAGAGCCGGGGCAACTCCGTCCCCCTCGGCGCCACCGAGGACGAGACCGCCCGGATCATCCGCGGTGCCAGGACCGATGCCGACCGCCGGATCGACTACGACCCGGCCAACCGGCCCGAGGTCTCCAGCCTCGTCCTGCTCGCCGCGCTCTGCCAGGACCGCGCACCCGAGGAGATCGCCGAGGAACTCGGCGACGGCGGGGCCGCCGCGCTCAAGCGCACCGTCACCGACTCCGTCAACGAGTACCTCCGCCCCCTGCGCGCCCGCCGCACCGAACTCGCCGCCGACCGAGGCCACCTGCGCCAGGTCCTGCGCGACGGGGCCGAACGCGCCAACACCGTCGCCGACGCCACCCTCGACGAGGTCAGGAAGGTGATGGGGGCGATCTGAAGAACCGCCCCGCACCGTCGGGGCACCTCCGGCGTACCTTCGGCCCGAAGACGTCGGCTCGCGGACATCGGCCCGTCGAAACGGGGGCATATCGTCACCGGGCGGCCTCGACCACACCGAGGCCGCCCGTACCCGGCCTCCCCCGAAAGGCGTCCCGGCCCATGGACCAGCACCCGACCACGCCCGGCCAGGGTCTGACCCGCCCGCCGCACCTGCGCCCCGGCGACCACATCGCCGTCGTCGCCCCCAGCGGCCCGATCGACTCCCAGCGACTCACCGACGGCTGCGCGATCCTCCGCTCCTGGGGCCTGCGAGTCACCGTCGCCCCGCACGTCCTCGATGCCCACCCCACCCTCGGCTACCTCGCCGGCACCGACGCCGACCGCGCCGCCGACCTCCAGTCCGCCTGGCTCGACCCCACCGTCGACGCCGTCATCTGCGCCCGCGGCGGCTACGGCGTCCACCGCATGGTCGACCTGCTCGACTGGGACGCCATGCGCGCCGTCCCGCCCAAGCCGTTCATCGGCTTCAGCGACGTCTCCTCCCTCCAGGAGGCCTTCGCCCAGCGGCTCGGCATCGCCACCCTCTACGGGCCGATGAGTGCGGCCGGCTCCTTCATCGCCGACGGACCGACCGCCGAGCACCTGCGCCGCACCCTCTTCGAGCCCACGGCCACCACCGTGCTCACCTCACCGACCGCCACCGCCCTCGTCCCCGGCCGCGCCAGGGGCGTCACCGCGGGCGGCTGCGTCCACGTCCTCGCGGCCGAGCGCGGCACGCCCGCCGCCCGGCCCTCCTACGCCGGCGGCATCCTGATCCTGGAGGACGTCAACGAGCACCCGTACCAGCTCGATCGGCTCCTCACCCAGTTCCTGCGCTCCGGCGCGTTCGACGGGGTCGCCGGCATCGCGCTCGGCTCCTGGGACGGCTGCGGACGGCTCGACCGCGTCCGGGACGTCATGCTCGACCGCCTCGGCCCGCTCGACATACCCGTCATCTGGGAACTCGGCTTCGGCCACTGCCCCTCCACCCTGACCGTCCCGCTCGGCGTCCCCGCCGTCCTCGACGCCGACGCCGGCACCCTCACCCTGGAAGTGCCCGCTCTCGCCGAGCGGTGAGGCCCGGGCCGGCGGTGAGTAGGGTGCGGCCATGAACGAGGACCGCCTCACCGCCCTCGTCCTCGGCTTCCTCCGGGGCCCGGGCAGCAACGCCCGTACGATCCTCGGACTTGTCGGCCCGCCCGCCGCCGGCAAGTCCACCCTGGCCCGGCACCTGGTCGCCGAGATCGAACGTGCCGAAGGCCCCGGCAGCGCCGGGTACGTCCCGCTCGACGGCTTCCACCTGTCCGCCGCCCAGCTGGACCGCCTCGCCCTGACCCACCGCAAGGGCGCCCCCGCCACCTTCGACGCCCACAGCTACGTCGCCCTGCTGCGCCGCATCGCCGCCGACCGCTTCCAGGACATCTACGTCCCCGACTTCGACCGCACCCTCGACGAACCGGTCGCCGCCCGCCACGTCGTCCGCCCGCACACCCGCCTCGTCATCACCGAGGGCAACTACCTCGCCTCCACCGACACCCCGTGGCCGGAGGCCCGCCGCCTGCTGCGCGAACTCTGGTACGTGGACACCGACGACGCCCTCCGCGAGGAGCGCCTGCTCCGCCGCCACCGCGACGGCGGCCGCGACGAGGCCACCGCCCGCCACTGGGTGACCGGCAACGACCACCCCAACGGCGAGTACGTGAAAGCCGGCCGCGCCCTGTGCACCCGGACCGTCCCCGGCAGCGGCTTGCCCGTGACGCCGGCCAGGGGTAGTGTTCTCTAGTCGCTCGGCAGGGAGCACCGGACACGCATCGGCGCGGACGGTCCCGGGGCGGCCAATCCTTTTGAAACACCATTTCCTGGTTCGGGCTGGGTCGCGTCTTGTCGCGGCTTGGTTCTTATTCGGCGTGTTCGTTTTATTGGATTGCG
>NZ_JBHWIR010000099.1:0-11821 GCF_042731835.1 Kitasatospora sp. NPDC059817
CGGGCCCCGGCAGCCCGACAGAACAACCGGAGGACAGCCCAGCAGGGCGTCAGTCAGTGGCAGAGCCACGACCACCAGGGACCCGGTTAGAACTATCAGTGTCAGTGGGCCTCGCTACGTTCCTCGCATCGCTGACCGGCAGGTGGGAGGAGACGTCCGTGGCATGGGTGGAAACAGGCGCGGGAGGGTACCGCGTCGCGCTCGACGGGGAGGGCAAGGTGGTCTGCCGCAACGCGGCGGGCCGCGAGCTGAAGTCCCTGCCGTCGAAGCTCGGTGACGATCCGGTGGTCGCCCAGCTCAGGCAGCTCACCGAGTGGCTGGCCGCGCACGAGCGGCGCTGCCAGGAGGACGTCGAGCGGTGGATGGTGCGCTCGCTGCCGGTGCCCGCCGCCGTGCTGACCGCGGTCTGGGCGGACGAGGCCTGGCAGGCCGTCCTGCGCGACCTGGTGGTCACCGGTTCGGACGGTGCCGTCGCGGGCTTCCTGCGCGGTGCGGACGCCGAGCGCGGGCTCGGCCTGGTGGACCTGGAGGGCGACACCGTCCGGCTCACCGACGGCGAGATCCTGATACCCCACCCCGTGCTGCTCCCGGACCTCGACGACCTGCGCGAGTTCGCCGTCGAGCTCGGCGTCTCCCAGCGCGTGCCGCAGCTCTACCGGGAGGTCTGGCACCGGCCGGACGAACGGCCGACCGGCACCGAGGTCACCACCTACGCCGGCGGCCGCTACCGGGAGCTGCGCGAACTGCTCGGGCGCTGTGCCCGGCTCGGCCACCGGGTGCGCGGCGGCTCCGCCGTCCAGCCCGTGGTGGAGGCGGGGCGCACCGTCGAGGCCCGCGTCTGGGTGGGCGACTACTACGAGTACGACGCCTGCGAGACGGGCGCGCTCAGCTGGGCGGGCCCGGACGGCCGGGTGCTGCCGCTCGCCGAGGTCGGCCCGATCGCCTGGTCCGAGGGCATGCGGATGGCCGCCGCACTGTACGCAGGCCGCACCATCGAAGGGGAGGACGCCGCATGACCGCCACCGGACTCGACCAGAGGGCCGTTCAGGACGCCGACCGGAGGGCCGCCCAGGACGCCGGGCCGCACGAGCGGCTGCTCGACGCGGGGGCCGTGCTCCCGCCCGGCACCCTGCCCGGCGTCGGCCGCCCCGACAGCGCCGCCGACGTGCTCACCGCCCGCGCCTACACCCACCCCGCGCTCGACGGGCGCCGGATCGTCCGGCTGGTCCCCGGCGCGCTCGGACCGGCCGAGGACCTCGCCGTCGACTTCCTCGGGCTGGTCCCCGACGGCACGCCCGCCGAGGTCGGCCAGGTCCGCCAGGAGGCGCTCGGCTTCCCCGCCTGGGCGCTGGTCCACGACCCGGCCAACGGGCACCACGCGCTCGCCCTGGTCAAGGAGATGGAACGGCTCTCCCGCCAGGCCCGGTCCAAGCCCGGCACCGCCAAGGACGGGTTCGAGGCGCTCGCCGCCCGCCTCGGCCGCGCCGTGCCGCACTTCCTGCCCACCTTCTGCGAGGAGGTCGGCCGGATCTTCCTCGCCCACGGCAACCAGACCTACGCCGCCAACTACTTCGGCAAGGCCCGCGAGGCCGAGCGCACCTACCGCCTGACGGTCGACGAGGAGCGGCTGCGCGCCGTCTTCCTGGAGTTCGCCCTGGCCGGCGCGCTCACCGTCAAGTCCCTGCGCCAGTACGTCAAGGAGCTCGCCGGGCGGCTCGACGCGCTGACCGCCTGGCAGCGCTTCCGCCAGCTCTGCACCGAGCGCTCCGCCGCCGGCATGGCCCCCTACGCCGGGGTCGCCGAGGACGCCCGCGCACTGATCAAGGCCGCCGGGTTGGACCGCGCCGAGCACGAACAGGCGCTGCTCGCCGAACTGCTGGCCGGCCCGGGTGCCAACCGGGCGCCCGGGGCGTTCTGGAAGTCCTGGCACGGCCCCCTGGCCGAACTCGGCCGCCGCGACCCGGTGGTCCGGGCCCGCCTGCTGGAGCTGATGCCCGACCCGGCCGGCACCGACGCCGCCGTGAACGACACCGCCTGGCTCGGCCTGCTCGCCGAGACCGGGGCCGAGCAGCTGCTCACCGGCCCGCGCGCCGAGGGCGCCGAGCCCGCCGCCGCGTGGCTGCAGCGCTGGTGCCACCACCTCGGGCGCGGCTGGCGCTCCCGGCCCAGCTGCGCCGCCACCGTCGCCCTGGCCGGCCGGATGGCCGAGCGGCTGCGGGCCGACGGCGTCCCGGTGGACCTGTACACCGGCGTCCACAGCAGCCAGACCCAACTCGACCTGCTGGACCGGCTGCTCGCCGACGGCGTGCCCGTCGCCGACCCGTCGGCCACCCTCCGGTTCGACCTCAAGGACTGGGTCGACCAGTGCGGCCCCGACAGCGCCGGCCTCGCGGCCGTTGCCGCCGACCCGCGGTTCCGGCCTGTCCTGCGTGCCGCGACCCCGCCCGCCTGGGAGACCGCCGTCAAGCGGCAGGTGCCCGCCCTGCCGCTGCTGCGCCGCCTGTTCGAGGAGTGGGCCGAACTCCGGACCGACGAGCTGACCGCCGCCCGCGGCCTGGCCGGCGCCGCCGACCTGGTGAGCTCGCTGAGCCCGTACCGCACCGCCGTGCGGGCCGTCGCCCCGGCCGCCGCCGAGCGGATCGCCGCCCTCGATGTCACCGCCCTGCTCGCCGGGGCGCTCGGCGCCGGCATCCTCGACGAACTCGGCTGGCCGGCCCTGGAAGAGGCCCTGGCCAAGCTCGCCGACCCGGCCGACCCCGCCAAGCCCGTGGACCCTGCGGACCTTGCCGGCCCCGACTCCGCCGTCCCCGACTCCGCCGGACCGGACTCCGAGTCGCCCGACACCCCCGGCCTCAACGGCGGGCGCCTCACCGGCCTGATCGTCGAGGACGCCTGGCCGCACCTGATCCTCGCCCGCCACGACCAGGCCGTCGTGGTCGGCCCGCAGGGCGTCCTGCTGGAGCACACCCTGCGCCTGCCCCCGGCGAAGGAACGCTGGAACCAGCCCCGGCTGCGCTTCGTCGACGGCGAACTCCTCGTCGCCTGGCACCAGGACGGAAAGCAGCACGCCTACTGGTCCAGCCAGCCCGGCGAGGTCGTCGAACTCACCGGCGAGACCATCACCGGCTACCACTACGGCGACCGGGATCCCGAGCCCCCCTCCCTCCCGCTGCCCGGCGGCGGCCGCACCACCGGCGAACGCCCGCTGCACCCCGGCGACACCCGGATGCCCGCCGAACACCGCGTCCTCGGCGACGGTACCGGCCACTGGACAGTGCGCTACGGCCAGGACGGCGCCGTCCTGCGCGAACTCGACCCGCACACCGGCGCCCTCGGCCGCGCCGCCGAACCACCGGTGATCGCCGCCACCGCGGCCGCCGGCCGACTGACCCTCACGCGCGCCCGACTGCTGCCGCTCCAGCCCGGCCTGGAGCAGACGCCGCTCGGCACCGACGGCACCGTGCTCGGCAGCTGGGTCCGGGTCGACCTCGACCGTGCCGTCACCACCACCACCGCCGACGGGCAGGTCATCGTCCTGCCGATCACCGACGGCCACCCGGACCACGTCCCGGTCGGCCGCCTCACCCTCCCCGGCCAGGCGCAACCGGTCGTCACCGAGGCGCAGCGCGACGGCCTCGCCCTCACCCTGCCCGACCTGGCCGCCGAGACCGACCGCACCGTCGACCTGCGCCCCTGCCGCCCGGGGGACTTCGCCGCCGCCGGCACCGCGCTCGTCCCCCCGCTCGACCACTGGCACGCCCTGCGGCCCCGCGACGAGGCGGGCTCACGCGTCCTGCGGGCCGTCGACACCGAGCAGGCGGCCCGCCTGATCGACGCCGCCTGGCCGACCGACAGCCGGCCCGTGCCCGAGGACGAGCAGCGCTGGATCACCGCCCAGGGCGTCCGACGCCCGCTGGCCCAGTCCGGTGGCGCCCGCCGCGTCCTGCCCGTTCAGGCGGTCGGCACCGTCCTGCCCGGCATCAGCCACCCGCTGCTGCTCGCCGGGGTCGCCGGGCTCGCCCGCACCGCCGCCGACCTGCTCGACCGGATCGCCCGGTTCGTCCCGCAGCCGGAGGCCGAGAAGCCGTCCAAGGCCGAGGCCGCCGAGTACCGGCCCGAGCACGGCCGCGACCACGAACTGCGCGAGGCCGTCACCACCCTCCTGCCCGACGTCGCCTGCTTCGGCCCCAACTGGGGCGGCGGAGACCGGTGGCGGGTGCTCAACAACCTGCGCGCCGTCACCGCCGTCCTGGCAGACCCGCCGGCCGCCACCGGCGAGGGCTGGAGCACCCCGGCCACCGTCACCCTGCAATACGGCGGCACCCACCACGGCTGGCTGCACCTGCTCGGCCGTCTCGACACCCTCGCCTACGCGGTGGCCGCCCCGCTCACCGAACCGGCCCACCGCTCCAGCCTCGTGCTGCTCCTCGGCGAACTGACCGAGGGAGTGCTCGCCGACCGCGGCGCCACCCTGCGCGAGATCGTCCTCGGCGAACCCGCCGACCGCGCCAACCGCCACCAGCCCGCCGTCCCCCGCGAGGGGCAGGTGCTGCGCCACGGCGACCGCACCGTCGTCATCCTCGGCCACCGCCGGCACCACGAGGGCACCGAGCAGTGGTACGCCGTCGACCACGACCCGAGCGGCGCGTTCGGGCCCGTCGCCCACTTCACCACCGTCAAGGAACGCGGCACCGAGGAGCGGGTCGGCGCCGCCTGGATCGCCGCGTTCCGGCAGGCGGCCGCGCTGCACGGAGGCGCCCCCTGGCAGCTCGACCGCGCCACCGCCTTCGGCGGGCTCACCGGGATCGGCGCCGCCCGCGCCGCCCTGCTGCTCAGCCCGCCGCCCGGGCTCTTCCAGTGGCACAGCGCCGTGCTGCCCGCCGACCGGCTCGCCGAGTACGGCCTCAAGTCCACCGAGGCCAAGGCCGCCCGGGACTGGCTGCGCGGCCGCGACCGGGACGCCCTCGCCGACGTCTGGGGCGCCCTGCTGCCCGCCGACCCGAAGACCCTCTGGACGGAGGGCCCCGACCTCGACGCCGGCGCCGCCGCCTGGATCCGGCACTTCGGCCGGCTCGTCACCCTCCCCGAGGCCGCCCAGGCCACCGTCAAGGGCGCGCAGATCGAACACATCGAGGCGGTGCTCAACCCCGCACAGACCCCCTGGCTGACCGGCACCACGGCCTTCCGGCTCAGCGACGGCGGCGGGTCCACCCCCCAGCTGCTCGCAGAGGACCAGAGCGCCGCACCCGCCTCCGGCGACCTCGGCCGCGCCGTCGACGCCCTGCGCTGGCTCGCCTACCACCTGCCCGCCGACAGCCCGCTGCGCCCGCTGCTGCCCGCGGCCGCCGCCGCGCTGCGAAGCCGCCTCGCCGACCCCGACCTGCTGCTCGACTTCCACCTCGTCCACACCACCAAGGGCGCCTCGATGTCGGCCGTCCTGCGCACCCACTTCGGCCTGCCGGCCGCGGGCGGAGCCGACCCGAACGGACTGGTCGACTGCGGCCCGGCCCTCGTCCTGACGCCCTACCACGACGAGTACGAGCGGGTCTGGCTGCGCCCGGCCGGGCTCACCGGCCCCGACGACCCGGTGCTCGAACTGCTCGGCGGGCTGGGGGCCAGCTACTGGCTGGAAACCGAGCGGGGCGCCATCGAGGCCGTCCTGCGCGGCGAAGTGGAGCGCCTGGCAGCCGCCACCACCGAGGCGGTGGTGGCCGCCGACGGCCAGACCTGGCTACAGCACCCGCAGCTCACCGTCCCCGACCTGGTCGCCGAGGCGGCCCGGGCCCACGGCCTCGGCGAGGACGCCGCGGTGCTCTACCTCCAACTGCTGGCCCTGCCCGACCCCACCGACCGCAACGTCGCCCGCTGGACGGGCTGGAAGCCGGCCAGGCTCAAGCGCGCCCGCGTCGAACTCGCCGCCACCGACCTGGTGCTGGAGGCCAAGCGGGCCCGGGCCGGCCGCACCCTCTTCCTGCCCGGCGGCTGGCAGGAGGCCAAGGCCCCCGCCCTGCCCGCCGAGACGTGGAAGGCCGCCCTCTACGAACTGCCCACCCACCGCGTCCCGCTGCCCCACCTGCCCGTCCCGGAGCTGTTCGCCCGGGCCTGGCAGCGGACCCTCGACGGCGACGCCCCCGGCTACGAAGAGCTCCAGACCAGCAAGCGCAGGAAGGCCCACCGATGAGCACCACGCCGACGAACAGCACACCGACGAACAGCACACCGGCGGGCAACACGAAGGCGAGCGCCGACACCGCCCCCGCGAGCCGGCAGATCATTCCGCCCGAGGAGAAGCACGCCGCCGAACTGGAGTTCCTGGCCGCGTACGACAGCGGCCCGCGCCCGCCCGGCTGGCGGCTCACCCCGCGCGCCGTCGTCACCTTCGTCATGGGCAGCGACGGCGAGAAGCTCAAGGCCGGCCGCCGCGGCCTCGCCATCGAGCAGAAGTTCGTCGGCGAGCGCGCCCTCGTCGAACGCTGCGTCGTCACCCTCGCCGGGGAGCGCGGCCTGCTGCTCGTCGGTGAGCCCGGCACCGCCAAGTCCATGCTCTCCGAACTGCTCGCCGCCGCCGTCTGCGGCACCAGCGCGCTCACCGTCCAGGGCACCGCCGGTACCACCGAGGACCAGCTCAAGTACGGCTGGAACTACGCCCTCCTGCTCGCCAAGGGGCCCAGCCGGGATGCCCTGGTGCCCTCCCCGGTGCTCACCGCGATGACCACCGGGGCGGTGGCCCGCGTCGAGGAGGTGACCCGCTGCCTGCCCGAGGTGCAGGACGCGCTGGTCTCCCTGCTCTCCGAACGGCGGCTCTCCGTCCCCGAGTTGGCCGGCACCCCGGACGGACAGCTGCACGCCGCCGCCGGCTTCACCCTGATCGCCACCGCCAACCTGAGGGACAAGGGCGTCAGCGAGATGTCCGCGGCGCTCAAGCGGCGGTTCAACTTCGAGACGGTCGGCCCGATCGCCAGCCTCGCCGCCGAGGTCGAACTCGTCCGCCGGCAGTCGACCGTCGCCGTCGCCCGCGCCGGAGCCCCCTACGCGGTGGACGACGCCGTCCTGGAGGCCCTCGTCACCGCCTTCCGTGACCTGCGCACCGGCCGTTCCACCGAAGGCTGGGACGTCGAGCGCCCGTCCACCGTGATGAGCACGGCAGAGGCCGTCTCGGTCGCCACCGCGCTCGGGGTCACCGCCGCCTACCTGCCCGACGGCGGCGACCTGCTCGGCCGCCTCCCCGGCCAACTCATCGGTGTCGTCCGCAAGGACGACCCGGCCGACGCGGCACGGCTGCTCGGCTACTGGGACGGGCCGGTCCGCCGGCGCGCCGAACAGGGCGCCGGCACCTGGCGCACCCTGTGGGACCTCCGCTCGGCCCTGGAGGCATGAGGCGATGACCAGCACGGTGACGCCCGCCCCGGCCGGCCCCGATCACCAGGCCGGCCGCGACCACCAGGACGGCCCCGTCCGTCCGCTCCGCCCCGGCCACCTGGACGGCCTGGACGACCCGCGCCCGGCCGTCCGGGCCGAGGCCGAGCGGCTGGCCGCCTCCGGCACCGGCCGGCCCGGGCCCTACCTGATCGGCGTGCGGCACCACGCGCCGTCGCTCAGCGCGGTCCTCCCCGCGCTGCTCGACGCCGTCAAGCCCGAGGTGGTGCTGGTCGAACTCCCCGCCGAGTTCCAGCCCTGGCTCGGCTGGCTGGCGGACGAGGACACCCAGGCCCCCGTCGCCCGCGCGGCCGCCCCCCCCCCGCGCCCGCGGGGGGGCGGCGCCCCCCCCCCCCCGCCCCCGGCGCCCGGGCGCCCCCCCCCGGCGCGCCGCCCCCGCGGCCGGGGCCCCGCCGCCGACTCCGGCCCCGGCCGGCTCGCCTTCTACCCGTTCGCCGACTTCTCCCCGGAGCTGGTCGCCCTGCGCTGGGCCCGGCGCAACGGCGTCGAGACACTCGCCTGCGACCTCCCGCTCGCCCACCGCACCACGCCCCACGAGGAACAACAGCCCGCCCCCGGTGCCCCCGGCGCCCCCGGTGTCGCCGACGCGCTGCGCCACCGCCTCACCGGGCGCGATTCCGACGACGACCTGTGGGACCGCCTCGTCGAGACCGCAGCCCCCGGCTCCACCCCCGACGCCGTCCGGCGCGCCGCCCTGCTGGTCGGCTGGGCGCTGCGCCGCGACGCCGAGACCGGCCCCGGCGTCGACCCGTACGACCTACGGCGCGAAGCCTGGATGCGCGCCCGGATCCGGGCCGCGGCGGCCGACGGGCGCCGGGTCGCCGCCGTCGTCGGCGCCTTCCACGCGCCCGCCCTGCTCGACGGGCCCGCCGCCACCGAGGAACCGCCGCACCCGGACCACCTCGGGCACGCCCTCTCCCTGATCCCCTACACCTACCCGCTGCTCGACGCCCGCTCCGGCTATCCGGCGGGCATCCGCGATCCCGAGTGGCAGCACACCGTCCTCGACGCCGGCGGCGACCCCGACCGCCTCACCCGGGCCCTCACCACCACCGCCGTCCGGATCTGCGAAGCACTGCGCAGCCAGGACCACCCCTCCGGCCCGGCCGACGCCCGCGAGATCGTCCGCCTCGCCGGAGACCTCGCCCGCCTGCGCGGCCACGCCGCCCCCGGCCGCGGCGAACTCGTCGAAGCCGTCCAGACCGTCCTCGCCCAAGGCGAACCCCTCGGCCGCGGCCGGGCCGTCGCCCGGGCCCTCGAACGCGTCCTGGTCGGCACCCGAACCGGCCGCGCCACCCCCGCGGCCCCGCGCAGCGGGCTCGCCCCCGCCGTCGAAGCCCTCCTCGCCGACCTCGGCCTCCCCGGCCCCGCCGACCCCGAGCCCCGCGAACTCCGCCTCGATCCGCTGCGCACCCCCCTCGACCGCCGCCGCGAGATCCTCCTCCACCGCCTCACCGCCTGCGGGGTCCCCTACGCCGGCCCCGTCACCACCACCGGCGCGGGCGGCACCGAAGCCATCGGCACGCGCTGGCGCCTCCACTGGACCCCGGCCGCTGCCGCGATGCTCACCGTCGCGGGCGCCCGAGGCGTCACCCCCGGGCAGGCCGCCGAAGGCACCCTGCGCGAACGCCTCCGCCGTGAACAGCAGGCCGACGGCCCCACCGCCCGCGAGGTCCTCCAAGGCCTCACCGACGCGGCCGCCTGCGGCCTTCCGGCCCTCGCGGACACCCGCCTCACCCAACTCGCCACCGTCCTCCCGTCCTCCGGTACCCTCCCCGAACTCCTCGACGCCCTGGCCCTCCTCGACCGCCTCGCCGCCGGCCACCTCCCGGGCTACCCCCCACTCGACACCCCCGACACCCGAGACACCCCCGGCGCCCCCGGGGCTCTCGCGCCGTCGCCCGACCTGGGCGCCGCCCCCGGCGGGTCCGCCGAGCCCGGCCGGCAGGAGCCGGCGCACCTCGCCGCGTTCCCCGACGGCTCCGCGCCGTTGCCCGGTGCGGGCGGGGCGTCGGCCGGGCCGGCGGGGCGGTTGGGGGCGGTGGGCGAGGTGTTGACCGTGGCAGCCGTGCGGCAGCTGGAGGGGTTGGGCGGGTCGGACGATCCGGCGGATGCGCGGGCGCTGGTGGAGCTGGCGCGGCGGGCGGATCTGGACGGCGGGTTGCGGCTGGGGCACGTGCTGGCCGAACTCGCGGACCGGGGGAGTCCGTTGGTGCGAGGCGCAGCCGGAGCGGTGCGGGTGCTGCTGGGGCGGGAGCGGGCGGAGGCGCTGGGCGGGCGGGCGGCTTCGTGGGTGGACGGGGCGACCGACCCGGAGGCCCGGCACGCGCTCGGGCGGGGGCTGGTCGGCCTGCTGACGGCAGCGGAGGGCCTGTTCGCCACCGCGCCGGAGGCGCTGGAGCCCGTGCTGGAGCGGATCACCTCGCTGCCCGACGCCGCCTTCCTGGACCGGCTGCCGGCGTTGCGCGGGGGCTTCGACACGCTCAGCCCGGCTGCCCGGGACCGGTTGCTGGTCCTGGTCGAGGAACGCCTGGGCACCCGGCTCGCGGGCCTGCCCGAGGAGGTCCCGCCGGCGGTGGTGGCCGGCTGGGTCCGCGCGGATCTGGCCGCCCGCGCGGCGCTGGCCCGGCGCGGCCTGCTGCCGGAGCCCGGGGGCGATCCGGTGCCCGAGCCACCGCACCGCGTCGAGCCGCTCCCTTCCGCATCCGTCGCCACGCGGCACGCCCTCGCCCCGGCCGAGCGCTGGCGGCTGCTCCTCGGTCGCCCCGGCAGCGGTGGCCTGAGCGGGCGGTGCGCCCGACTCGCCACCGCCCTGGACGAGTTGTACGGCAGCGGGCGAGGCGAGGGCTCCGGCCCGGGCCTGGACGGGCGGTCCGGGCGGGGCGGCCGCGAGGCGCCCTTCCCGGGGGTGCGGGAGTGGGCCGAGGAACTGTCGGCGCTGTTCGGGCCGGGCGTCCGGGAGGAGGTGCTGGCGGCCGCCGTGGCGCAGGGCCGGACGGACGTCCTGGAGGCGATCGAGCCGGGTGCCGTCCGCCCGTCGGTCGACTTGCTGCGCACGGTGTTGGAGCATGCGGGCGGCCTGCCGGAGGCGAGGGTGGCGCGGCTGCGTCCGCTGGTGCGGCGTCTGGTGGACGAGTTGACGCGCGCGTTGGCGACCAGGCTGCGTCCGGCGCTGACCGGGATCAGCGTGCCGCGGCCGACGCGTCGGCCGGGTGGCGGACTGGACCTGGACCGGACCATTCGCGCCAATCTCGCCACGGCCCGCCCGTCGGGGGACGGCGGCACACTCATCGTGCCCGAGCGTCCGGTGTTCCGGACCAGGGCCCGGCAGGCGGCCGACTGGCGGCTGATCCTGGTCGTGGACGTCTCCGGGTCGATGGAGGCGTCGACGGTCTGGGCGGCGCTGACGGCGTCGATCCTGGCCGGGGTGCCTTCGCTGAGCACCCACTTCGTGGCGTTCTCCACCGAGATCGTCGACCTGACCGAGCGGGTGGAGGATCCGCTGAGTGTGCTGCTGGAGGTGCGGATCGGTGGTGGCACCAGCATCGCGGGCGGGCTGCGGTATGCGCGGAAGCTGGTGACGGTGCCGTCCCGGACGCTGGTCGTGGTGGTCAGCGACTTCGAGGAGGGCGGCCCGGTGGGCGGGCTGCTGGCCCAGACCCGGGCACTGGTGGATTCCGGTGTGCACCTGCTCGGCTGCGCCGCGCTGGACGACACGGGGACGGCCCGCTATTCGAAGGCGGTCGCGGGCCAGTTGGTCGCGGCCGGTATGCCCGTGGCGGCGTTGAGTCCGCTGGAACTGGCCCGCTGGGTGGGGGAGAAGGTGCGATGAGCGTGGCGGAGCGGACGAGCGGCTGGCCGGCGGTCCGGCCGGAGGTGGTCGCGGAGGTGGTGGCCGGGTTGAGCGCCCGGTTGCAGAAGCGGCTGGACGGCGCGGCGGCGAAACTGGCGGAGCGGCCGGTGACCCGTTGCGGTGACGAGTGGCGGGTGGAGGTGGACGAGGAGACGGCGCTCGTGCTGCGCGCCCCGGGCGCGGTGGTCGCGGATGCGGCCGACGTCCGTTGCGGCTGCCTGCTGGCCCCGGCCTGCGTGCACCGGGCCGCTGCGGTCATGCTCTGCCCGTTGGCCGAGCTGGCGGAGGAGCCCGGGGAGCCCGAGGAGGTCACGCCGACCGAGGCGGCCCCAGCGCCCTCGGAGGAGCCGCAGGAGCGACGGGAGCCACGGGAGTCACAGAAGTCACAGGAGGCGCAGCCCGAGGCCGGGCCCACCCCGGTGGGGGTGGGGGGGGGCCCCCCCCACCCCCCGGGCGGGGGCGCCGGGGGGGGCGCCCGGGGGTGCGGGGCGGGGGGGGGCGCGCCGGCCGGGGTTGTGCGGGCGGCCCCCC
>NZ_JBHWIR010000099.1:11831-27701 GCF_042731835.1 Kitasatospora sp. NPDC059817
CCGGCGGCGCCGCCGCGCGCCCGGCCGCCCCCGGCCAAAAAGAACCCCCCCGGCCCCGCCGCCCCCCCCGCCGCCCCCCCCGGGGGGGGGGGGGGGCCCCCCCCCCCCCCCCCCCGGGCCGGGTGCGCCGTGCTGGCCGCCGGAGTGAGCGGCGCGGGGGCGGTCGCGCAGGCCGAGTTGCTGCGGGCGGCCCACCGGGCGCGGCTGGCGGGGTTGTACCGCCCGGCCGCGGCGGCGGTCGCGGTGGTGACGAGGGTGCGCGCGGCCCGGTCCGGGGCGCCGGACCACCGGCTGGCGGACCTGGTGGCCGGTCTGCGCGAGCTGCTGGACCTCACCACCGCCCTGAGCACCGGCTCCGGCCCGGTCGCCGAACTGCGCGGCACCGCCCGCCAGGCGTACGGCGAGGAGGGCGGTTTGCGGCTGTACGGGCTGTTCACCGAGCCGGTGCTGACGGCCACGCATGCGGGGGTGGTGAGTTGGGCGGTGGACGCCGGGGGCCGGCTCAGCACGGTGGCCGAGGTGATGCCGCACGGTGACGCGGCGGCCGCCGCCCCGCAGGCGGTCGGGGCGGGCAACCGGACGGTCCGGCTGGGGGAGGCCCCGCTCAGCCACCGGGAGTTCAGCCGCGCCGGGCTGGCCGTCCAGGGCGCCACCCGGTCCGCCGCCGGGCGGCTGGGCGCGGGTGCTTCCGTCCGGGCGGTCCGGGCGGCGGGCGCGGCGTGGACGGCGGAGCCGGTGGCCGCACTCTGGGCCGAGCCGGTGGCCGTCCAGGTGGCGCGGGCGCTCGCGGCGGAGTCGCTGCCGTACGAGGGCCGCCCGGCCGGGAGTGACCTGCTGTTCCTGGACGTGACTCTGCTGGGCCCGGCTCCGGCCGGCCCGGGCGGGGCGCCGAGGCTGCTGGCGCGCTGCGAGGGCGGTGCCGACGGTGCCGATGGCGCCGACGGCGGCTTGGTGGTCGGTCTGTGCACGGGGCACGAGCACCCGGGCCTGGCCTTCCGGGCGAACCTCGCACTGCTCGCCACCACGCCCGGCCTGCGGCTGCGGGTGATCGGCCGTCTGGAGCGATCGGACCGTCCGGAGCTTCGCCTGCTCGCGATCGGCACACCCCCGGAGCCCTCGACGGCCCCCGAGGCCCCCGGCCTTCCCTCGCTCGCCGTCCCCGCGGACCGGGCCGACCGGGTCAATCTCGGCCTCGAACGCCTCCAGACCGCCGACCTCCGGACCGTTGACCTCCGGACCACCGACCTCCAGATCGCCACCCCCACCGATGCCGTGCCCGACTTTCCGGCCGGTCTCCCGAGCGAGGCCCCGTACGGTCCGCCCGTCCACGTGCTCGGCCGCCGGGTCGAGCAGGCGGTCACCACCGGGCGCCATGCCCTGGCCCCGAGCGCGGCCACGGCGGCCGCCGACGGGAGCCTGCTGCGCGCCGCCGGGCTGGTGACGGCCGCCGAGCTCCTGGACGCACTGCGGGCTGCCGCGGCCGACCGGCGCCGCGATGTGTTCGGCCGGGTCGTCCCGGACGACCATGACGCCTTCGCCGGGTCCTGGCTGGCGGCCGCCTGCTACACGGAGGAACTGGCCGCCGCGCTCTGCGCCGCCGCCTGGGCCGGGGAGCCCGCCATGGACCGGCATCGAGGGGAGGTATAAGGAAAACTATTTGCATAGACAGCTAATCCGCGTCGGCTGGCATACTTGTCCCAGGGAAGACGTCACGAGACGTGCAGGGAAGTGGAAGGGAAGGCGAGCGATGGGTATCCGCGACGACGCGGCCGAGGTCCGGGCCCGTGGCTGGCGGACTCTCGCCGCGCTGCACGGGCTGATCGACGCGGCGCTGGAGAAGGCGCTGCAGGCGGAGCACCGGCTCTCGGTGGTCGAGTACACGGTGCTGGACGCCCTGTCGCGGCAGGACGGGTGGCACATGCGGATGCAGCAGCTGGCCCGCGCCGCGGCGCTGAGCAGCAGCGCGACGACCCGCCTGGTGACCAGGCTGGAGGACCGTGGGCTGCTCAGCCGCTACCTCTGCGCCGACGACCGGCGCGGGATCTACACCGAGCTGACGCCGGAGGGCCGCAACCTGCTGACGGCCGCCCGCCCGGTGCACGACGCCACCCTGGAGGCGACCCTGGCGCAGGCCGCCGAGGTGCCGGAGCTGGCGCCGCTGGTCCACGCCCTCTCCGGACTCGACGACCCGGCCGGGCTCACCGGCCGCACCCCGACCAACGCCTGAACCTCGACCAACGCCTGAACCTCGACCAACGCCTGAACCCCGACCCCGGCCCCGACCCCGACCTCGACATCAAGTCCGGCGCCGGCCCCGGCGACCCCGCGCGGCCCGCACGGCCCGGACGGCCCGGACGCTCAACGCCGCCTGGCGGACAGGGCGTTGCGGTGCACCTGGTCGAGCAGGGCGAGCAGCAGCTCCTTGCTGGACGCCCGCTCCCGCACGTCGCAGAGCACGATCGGGACCTCGGGGCCGAGGTCGAGGGCGCGCCGGACGTCCTCGGGGCTGGCGTCGCGGCGGCCGTGGAAGCAGTTGACGCCGATCGCGAACGGGATGCCGCGCTGCTCGAAGAAGTCCACGGCGGCGAAGCTGGATTCGAGCCGCCGGGTGTCGGCGAGGACGATCGCTCCGAGGGCGCCGAGCGCGAGGTCGTCCCACATGAACCAGAACCGGAACTGGCCGGGTGTGCCGAACAGGTAGAGCACCAGGTCCTCGCGGACGGTGATCCGCCCGAAGTCCATCGCCACGGTGGTGGTGGACTTGCCCTGGACGCCGTCGAGGCTGTCGACCCCGATGCTGGCGCGGGTCATCCGCTCCTCGGTCTGCAGCGGTTCGATCTCACTGACCGAGCCGACCATGGTGGTCTTGCCGACGCCGAAGCCGCCGGCGACGAGGATCTTGACCGCGCCCGGCACCAGGCTCTGGGTCGTCAATTCGGGTCTCCTGGAGTGGGACTGAGAGGTGCGGGGCGGTCGGGTCCGCCGGGTCAGAGCCGGCGGACGCCCTCGATCACGGCCTGGATCAGCGAGATGTCCGGCGCCTCGGCGAGCTGGACCGGGGCGCGGGTGAGGATCAGCCGGGCCTCGGCGAGGTCGTCGAGCAGCACCTTGACGACGCTGACGGGCAGGTCGAGGGTGGCCGCGATCTCGGCCACGGCCAGCGGGCGTTCGCGGCACAGGTCGAGGATCGCGGCCGGTTCGGGCGTGAGCCGGCTGGTGTCGGTGCGCGGGTCGGAGGTGACCACCAGGGTGATCAGCGCGAATCCGTCACGGACCGGGCCGGTGCGCCCGTTGGTGATCGCGTAGGGGCGGACCAGATGGCCTGCGTCCTTGTCGTAGAACCAGGCCTCCTCGGCGTCGGCGGTCACGCACCGCCACCCGCGCCGGCCTGGCCTGCGTCGCTGCGCGGTGCCGCGGTGAGGTACTGGCCGACCTGCTTGACCAGCATGTTGATCTCGTAGGCCATCAGCCCGGCGTCCACCTGCTCGCTGGTGAGGACGGCGAGCCGGGCGCCCTGCCCGGCGGTGGTGACGAACAGGAACAGCTGGTCCATCTCGACCACGGTCTGCCGGACCCGGCCGCCGTTGAAGCGGTGGCCGGCGCCGCGGGCGAGGCTCTGCAGACCGGAGGCGACGGCGGAGAGGTGTTCGGCGTCGGCCCGGTCGAGGCCCTGGGACATGCCGACCAGCAGGCCGTCCTCGGAGAGGACGATGGCGTGCCGGGTCTCGGGTACCCGCGCCACCAGCTGGTCCAGCAGCCAGTTGAGGTCGCGCGGGGTGTCGGTGTGCTGCGTCATCACTGCTGTTCCTTGGCTTCCTGAACGGCGGAGGCCTCCCAGGCGGCGGAAGGTGCGGCCGGGAGGTGGGGCGCGGCGGGCGCCTGGGGGGCGGTGGGGGTGGTCGGCGCGTCGGGGTCGGCCGCGCGGGCGGTCCGGGTGCCGCGCTGGATGGCGGCCATGGTGGTGCGGGAGCGCTGTGGCGACGGGTCGTCGGCCCTGGCGGCCCGGGTTCCTCCGGTGGCCCCGGTTTGTCCGGCGGCTCCGGTGGCTCCGTGCCAGGGCCCGGCCGGGGGCGGCGGGCCGACCACGGGGGGCAGCATGGCGCCGGGAGCGTGGGCCTCGCGGAGCTGCTCGGCGAGGCTGGCGTTGCGGACCCGCTGCGGCAGGACCCGCGGGGTGCGCAGTTCGCCGTTTGGGCCGTGGTCCGAGTGCTCCTCCTGGGCGGGTCCGTGCGCGGGCGCAGGAGGCTCGGCGGTGGCACCGTCGAAGGGCCCGGTCGTGGGCCCGGCCGTGGTTCCGGCCGGCACGTCCGCAGCACGGCCGTCGGCCGGCGGCCCACCGGGCGGGATGTCGGACGGGACCTCGTACGGGCGCGGGAAGACGGGCCGGGGGACGACCACGGCCCCGGGCAGACCGGGTATCTCGGCGCCGACCGGCAGACCGCCGTTGGCCGGGCCGGGGGCGGTTCCCTCGGCCGGGCCGCCGTCCAGGGGGTACTGGGCGAGCAGTTCGCCGATGATCACACCGCTGCCACCCGCACCAGGAACACCGGGCACCCCGGGACCACCAGGCACCACCAGGCCACTGGCCACACCACCAACCCCGGGCCCGCCGGGCGCACCCGGCTCGGCCCCGGGCGCCGGAGCGCCCGGCCCGGTGCCGATCAGCCCGCCGAGCACTCCGGCGAGCGCGCCGGTCAGCCCCCCGTCCGGACCGCCGGGGTCGTTGCCGCCCGCCGCCCGCACGGGCTCGGGGACAGGGGTCCGGGTGACCCGCGCGCCGGACGGCAGTCCGGCCATGGCGGCCGGCTGTTCGGCCTGCTCCAGCAGCACCGACGGCACCAGCACCACGGCCCGGGTGCCGCCGTAGGGCGAGGGCCGCAGGGTGACCTGGATGTCGTGCCGGGCGGCCAGCCGCGCGACGACGAACAGGCCGAGGCGCAGGTCGTCGCCGAGGGCGGAGACGTCCAGCTCGGGCGGGTTGGCCAGGTAGTCGTTGAGCCGCTCGTACTCGTCCTCGCCCATGCCGAGGCCGCGGTCCTCGACCTCGACCGCCAGGCCCTTGGGGACTTCCTGCGCGGAGACCTGCACCTGGGTGTACGGCGGGGAGAAGGTGGTGCCGTTCTCGATGAGTTCGGCGATCAGGTGGATGACGTCGGCGACGGCCTGTCCGCTGAGTGAGGCGCGCGGCACGCCCTGGACGACGACGCGGGCGTAGTTCTCGGTCTCGGAGACGGCGCTGCGCAGCACGTTGACCATGGGCACGGCGTTGCGCCAGCGCCGGGCGGGCAGGGCGCCGCCGAGGATGACGAGGTTCTCGGCGTTGCGCCGCATCCGGGTGGCGAGGTGGTCGACCGCGAACAGTTCGCGCAGCAGCTCGGGTTCCTCGTGCTCGCGCTCCAGGGCGTCGAGCATGCTGATCTGTCGGTGGATCAGGATCTGGGTGCGGCGGGCGATGTTGAGGAAGACCTTCTTCGTCCCCTCGCGGCCCTGGGCCTGGTGGATGATGGCGGCGACGGCGGCCTGGCGGACGGCGGCGAGGCCGTCGGAGGTCTGCTGGACCTCGTCGCCGGTCCGGCGGGACGGTGACCAGGCGGGCGGTGTGGGTACGGGCTCCCCGGCGCGCAGCCGTCCGACGACCTCGGGGATCTCGTCCTGGGCGAGCGCGAGGGTGTCGGTGCGCAGTGCGCCGAGGCGGGCGGACAGGGCCCGCGCGGTCCGGATGCCGTGGGCCAGGCTGATCAGCAGGACCAGGGCGACGGCGGCGCTTCCGGCGATCAGGGCGGTGCGGTGTTCGGTGCCGCGCAGCAGGTAGGCGGCGTAGCCCCAGGCGGCGGCGAGGCCCAGGCTGGGGACCAGTACGAGGGCGAGGAGCGAGCTGCGGAGCGAGCCGGACCGGCCGGCGCGGTGGGCCGTGCGGGGGGCCGATATGCCTGGCATCTGATTCCTTGTTGCAGGGCCGAGTCGCTGGGCCGAACGGCGGACCGGCCTGTATGCGGTCCGGCCGGGGCTTCAGGGCGCCGCGGCCGGGGTGGCCGGACGGGGTGACGCGGTGTCATCGTCCGGGCGGGGGTGCAGCACGGCCGCCGACGGCAGGAACGCTATCAGTCCCAGGTGCCCTCATCGCAACATCAACTGACGATCTGTGGACGGGTGGTGACGATGGTGGAGGAGTCCGGGGGGAGTGTCCGCCGGCGGAAAGTCGCAGCTCACGTCGGTCGCGGGTGGCGCGTGGACGGCGCGTGGACGGCTCTCCGGGGGCCGGGAGAACCTCCCGGAGAGTCGTCAGGAACAGGTCAAGTCGCCGCCGTGCCGAACGTTCGCCCTCTCGGTTCGGGTGCCCGGCTCCGAGGGTGCCCGGCTCCGAGGGTGCCCGGCTCCAAGGGTGCCCGGCTCCAAGGGTGCCCGGCACCAAGGGTGCCCGGCTCCAAGGGCGCGCAGTACCGATTCAGCCCGCCAGCGGTATCGGTACCACCTGCCCGCCCCCGATGGCCTGCAGCTCCACCGCGGCCTCCCGCTGGGACAGTTCGCTCCACGCCCAGCTCGCCAGGTCGGACAGCTCCGCCGACCACTGCTTGCCGTAGGTGCCGGAGGCGACCTGCCCGAGCCGCAGCCGCTGGACGTCCGAGGTCCCGGCCGGCGGGTAGACGTGGGTGGCGTCGCGCAGGTAGCGCTCGATGCGGAACTCGGCTTGCAGGCCCCGGGCGGCGTGGATCTCCATGGCGTTGCGCGCGGAGTCCAGCGCGTACTCGGTGTTGATGAGTTTGGCGTTCATCAGCTCGGCGTCGCAGGCCTTGCCGTGGTCGAGCAGGTGCGAGGCGTGGTAGGCGGCCAACTTGGCCGTCATCAGCCTGGACTGCATCTCGCCGAGCTTCAGCGCGATGTTGGGCAGTTGGTTGATCGGCTTGCCGTAGAGCACCCGCTCCTCGGCGAAGCGAGCGGTGTCCTGGACGATCGCGGTGTGGATCCCGAGCGCGACGGCGGCGAGGTTGAGCCGGCCGTAGAGGGTGGAGGAGGAGTAGGCGACGTCCAGGCCCTGGCCCTCCAGGCCCAGCCGGTTGCCGACGGGGATGCGGCAGTCCTCGAAGACGATCTCGCCGAAGCTGAAGCCGTGCAGGCCGCTCTGCGAGCCGAGTTCGCCGACGCGGAAGCCGGGGCGCTCGCTCTCGACCAGGAACGCGGACAGGCCCCTGCTGCCCTCGCCGGTGCGGAAGACCACGCCGTGCACGTCGCCGATGTGGGAGTTGCCGACGAACCACTTGCGGCCGTTGAGCACGTACTGGTCGCCCTCGCGGCGGGCGGTGCCGGACATGCCGAGCACGTGGCCGCCGCACTCCGGTTCCGTGACGGCGATGGTCGGCAGCGACTCGCCGGAGGCGAACCTCGGCAGCCACTTGCGCCGTTGGGCGTCCGAGCCGAAGTGGATGACCTTGGCGACTCCGAGCTGTGAGGCCTGCGCCATCGCACCCATGGCGCCGCTGATCCGGGCGAGTTCCTCCACGATGATGGTCTTGGCGAGGTGCCCCAGTCCCAGTCCGCCGAATTCGCGCGGAATGGTCACCCCGATCCAGCCCCGCCGGGCGATCTCCCGCGACAGTTCGAACTCGACGGTCCGTTCGGCCTCCATTCGGGCCACGTGCGGGCGTACCTCCTTCTCCGCGAACTCCCGGACCTCCGCTCGGAGACTCTCGTGGCGCTCGTCGGTGAAGTAGTCCATCGCCATGCTGGGGTCCTCTCTTGTCAGTGGATGTGCCGTGCCTCCGTCCGTGCTGTCGAAGTCGCTCCAGCCGCTCCCCGGGAATGAGTGGGGGTTCGAGGTGGTGGCGGCCGACTGCCCCTTTGCAATCGGTGCATGCGGAACTCGGGGCGTCCTCCCCGGGGTTGGGAATGCCGCCCGTGTCTTCGGCAGGGCTCATTGTCGTATGGGCCTCCTGTGCTGACCCAGAGTCGATCTTGGATTGGCGGAAATCGGCCCGTCCTTACGCTGAGGAGTTTTGCCATGGCTCTGAGTGGGAAGTGATCTTGCCCCGCCGTGGCAACCTGCTGAGCGGCCGCTCACATGCGGCTTTGACTGTCCATCAGCAACGGTGATGAGCCGGACCGGGAGCACCGAACCGCCCGGATGTCTGATTACATGTGCGCCATGACTGATGTGATGAGCACTCAAGGCCAGTTCCCGGGTGCCGCCGGGGAGTCCGAGCGGACCCGCAGGCTGCGCAGCCTTGGTCTCAACGAACCGTCCGCGGACGAGGCCTTCGACCGCTTCGCCCACCTGGCCGCCAGCATCACCCGCGCTCCCATCGCGATGGTCAACTTCATCAACGACGAGCGCCAGATGTTCCGGGGGCTCTACATTCCGCCAAACTCGAACGACGTCGCGGTCGACGAAGGCGCTTCCTGGGCCGATCGGGGCATCGCCTTCGACCTTCCCACCCGTCAGATGCCGCTGAGTCACGGCTTCTGCCCGCATGTCGTCGCCCAGCGGTCCCCCCTCGCGCTCGACGACATCCTCGCCTACCCCCGGTTCTCCGGAAACCCGGTCGTCGACGAACTGGGCGTGCGCGCCTACCTCGGCGCCCCGCTCGTCGACGACACCAACACCGTCATCGGCACCGTCTGCGTCCTCGACCGGGAACCCCGGCAGTGGGGGCGCGAGCGGCTGCGCGACATCCAGCACCTCGCCGAGGCACTGCTCTCCGAGATCCGGCTGCGCGACAACCTGCTCGCCCAGCAGCAGGAGATGTTCGCCGCCTTCGACGGCTCCCCGTTCCCCATCATGCTGACCGACGGCCCCGGTCAGGAGATCCGCTACGCCAACGCCCAGCACGCCGACACCTTCGGCGCCCCGGTGGCGTACGGCGCGATCGGCCTGGCCTACCCGCAGCTCGGCGCCGCCGGCCTCCAGCAGGTCATCGTCGAGGCCTACCACACCGGGCGCAGCACCGTCCTCAACGACGTCCGGATCCAGTCAGGCCGCCCCGACGCCCAGCGCGGCCAGCAGATCTTCAGTTTCACCTGCACCCCGCTGCGGGCCGCGCGCACCGGCCAGGTCAACGGTGTCCTCACCGTCGGCATGGACGTCACCGCGCAGTCCCGCACGGAGGAGGAACTCGGCACGCTGGCCGCCCTGCTGGTCGACCGGCTCCAACAGAACGGTGCCACCCCCGTCGGCCGCCCGGGCATCGCCGGGGAGTCCGGTCTCGTCCTGCCGAGCTGAGCCGCCGACCCGCCGTCCGCGTGCGGCGTCGCCGTCCCCCTCCGCACCACTGCTCGTCGATCCGTACCACCGCGCACCACCCACCACCGTGGCGGGGCGCCTCTCACCCCCGAGGAGAGGCTCCCCGCCACGGTGCCGTCCGGGGGCGGGCCCGAGCGGGTGAACCGTCCCCGCCCGCGCCCCGGCCGCGTCCCGCCCGGCGGCCGCCGATGGTAGGCATGGGCCGCATGGACTGGTTCGCCGCCCCCGACTACTGGTTGAGCCGACTGCTCGTCCAACGCCTGCTCGCCGGCCTCTACCTGATCGGATTCCTCGCCGCCGCCGCACAGTTCCGCGCGCTCATCGGCAGCGACGGCATGCTGCCGGTGCCCCGCTTCACCGCCCGGGTCCCGTTCCGCCACTCGCCCGGACTGTTCCACCTCCACTACAGCGACCGCTTCTTCGCCGCCGTCGCCTGGAGCGGCGCCGCGCTCGCCGCCGCCGTGACCGCCGGACTCGGTGACGCCGTCCCGCTCTGGGCGTCCGTCCTGCTGTGGGCGGTGCTCTGGGGGCTCTACCTCTCGATCGTCAACGTCGGACAGACCTGGTACTCCTTCGGCTGGGAGTCGCTGCTGCTCGAAGCGGGCTTCCTCGCCGCCTTCCTCGGCAACGCCGACACCGCCCCGCCCACCCTGGTGCTCTGGCTGATGCGTTGGCTGGTTTTCCGGGTCGAGTTCGGCGCCGGACTGATCAAACTGCGCGGCGACCGCTGCTGGCGCGACCTCACCTGCCTGCGCTACCACCACGAGACCCAGCCCATGCCCGGACCGCTCAGCTGGTTCTTCCACCACCTGCCCGACCCGCTGCACCGCGTCGAGGTCGCCGCCAACCACTTCGTCCAACTCGTCGTCCCCGTCGGCCTCCTCCTCCCGCAGCCGGTCGCGAGCTACGCCGCCTGCGCCGTCGTCGCCACCCAGCTGTGGCTGATCGCCTCGGGCAACTTCGCCTGGCTCAACTGGCTCACCATCACGCTCGCCCTCGCCGCCGTCGACCCGGCCCGCGTCGGACTGCCCGTCCACGCCCGCGTCCACCCCGCCACGCCCGTCTGGTTCGAGGCGTTGGTGATCGTCCTGACCGCAGCCGTCGCCGTCCTGAGCTACTGGCCGGTCCGCAACCTCGTCTCCCGCCGCCAGGCCATGAACCGCTCCTTCAACCGGCTGCACCTCGTCAACACCTACGGCGCCTTCGGCAGCATCAGCCGCGTCCGCCAGGAGGTCGTCGTCGAAGGCACCGACGAACCGACCCTCACCCCGCACACCGTCTGGCACGAGTACGGCTTCAAGGGCAAACCCGGCGACGTGCGCCGTCTCCCGCGCCAGTACGCCCCCTACCACCTGCGGCTCGACTGGCTGATGTGGTTCGCCGGCATCTCACCCGCCTACGCCCGCCCCTGGTTCCTGCCCTTCATCGCCCGCCTGCTCGCCGGCGATCCCGCCACCCTTCGCCTGCTGCGCCACAACCCCTTTCCCGGCACCCCGCCGACCCACGTCCGGGCGACCCTCTACCTCTACCGGTTCACCAGTTGGCGCGAACTGCGGGAAACCGGCGCATGGTGGCACCGCACCGCGCTCCACGAGTACCTCGCGCCGGTCGACCTCACCACCCTCGGCCGCGCCGGATACCGCCCACCCCTCGGCCGACGGCTCCGCACCGTCCCGCTGGACCGGCCGCAGCGGCCCGGGGCCCGCCCGGAGAGCCCGCCCGCCCGGCCCGACGGCCGTGGGCCCCAGTACCCGTCCGGCCCAACGCCCCACCACCCGTGCGGCCCTCCCGGGTAGCGGCCAGGCGGGGGGTATGGCACACGACACCCGCCCGTCGGGCGGTGGGTGCGTGCAAGGCTCGAACGGGCACCCGTATTCTGGGCGTCCACAACCGGCGGCCCGCCCGCGCGCCCCCCAGCCCCGCCCCCGGGGCACCCCGCGCAACCGGTCCGCCGCCCCCTCGCCGCCAGCCCCGCCGTCGTCGCCCAGAACCGGACCTCACATGACAGTGCTTCACTCGCGCAACGCCGACGCAGCCGACCCGGCGGACGTCGCCGACGCCGCAGACGTCAAGGACCCCCAGGACGCCAAGGCCACCACGGCGGAGACCGACCTCCGCGAGGACCTCGGCCGCTACGCCGAACTCGGGGCCTTCACCCTCACCGCCGACACCCACGCCTGGTACGCGGCCGTCGACACCGTCGCCACCCCCGAGGACGCCCGGGCCGCCTCCACCGCCCTCGCCGAACTGCGCGGCCGCGACCTCCGCCAGACCTGGGACGCCGTCACCGTCCTCGCCGCCGACGCCAAGCTCGACGAACCCGACACCGTCGCCAAGGCCGCACTCCTCGTCGAGATGCTCCAGCGCGTCCACCGCACCTCCGCCACCCTCACCACCGCCGCCTACGACGCCGACCTCGGCGCCCTCGCCGCCGCCACCGCCGACGGCACCTGGCGCCGCGAGAACGGCGTCAAGCTCTCCTGGCTGCGCGCCCGCTCCCTGCGCAAGCAGGCCACGGCCCTCGCCACCGACCGCCGCATCCGCCGCGAGGACCTGCACGAGGCACTCGCCTCCGCCGAGGTCGAACGCCGCGCCTGGGCCGCCCTCGCCCCCGCCGGCACCCTGCCGGTCGTCCCCGCCGACGGCGCCCTGGTCGAGCGCACCGCCCAGGCCTTCGAGGCGATCAACACCGGACTGCGCGGCCTCGCCCGGATGCTCCCCGACCACGACCTCGACGGGCTGGCCTTCGCCGAGCTCGTCGACCTCGTCGAGCGGCTCGCCGCCGACGAGGGCACGCTCTACCGCCTGCCCACCATCCGCGGGCTGCGCACCACCCTTGAGGAGGCCGGCCTCGGCGACCTGCTCGCCGAACTGGCCGCCTCCCGGGCCGACCGCCGCGCCGCCGAAGCCGCGTTCGCCGCCCGCCAGGCCCTGGCCGGCGGCCAGCGCGACGGGCTCGCGGGGGAGGGCAGCGCCGTCGAGGCCTCGCCTTCGGCTCCGGCTCCGGCTTCGGTCGAGGAGACGGTGACCGACGCGGACGTGGACGCGGACGCGGAAGCAGACTCGGGCGACGCTGAGGCTGCGGCCGTGGTCAAGACGGCCGAGGCAGCCGAGGAAGAGGCGACGGAGGAAGCCCCGTCCGCTGTCGTGGTCTCCCTCCCGGCGCCGTCCCCGGCCGCCGACGACCTGGTGGCCGCCGCGACCGCCGCCCTGGCGGAGGCCGCGGAAACCACGGAGGCCGAGGCCGTCGTCGAGGTTCCCGCTGTCGAGGTCGAGGTCGAAGCCGCTGTCGAAGCCAAGGCCGAGGTCGAGCTTGCGGAGGAGGCGCCGGTCCTGGAGGACGCGCCCGTCGTCGAGCCGGAGACGACCGAGGAGGCTGCGGAGCCCGAGACGGTCGCCGAGGCCGACGCGGTCGTGGTTCCCGTGGCAGAGGCGGACGAGCCGGCGGCTGAGGTCGAGCCGATCGCTGAGCCCGCCGTTGTCGTGGAGCCGGTGGCTGAGGTGGAGCCGGCTGCGGAGCCTGCGACGGTCGCCGAGGTCGACGCGGTCGAGGCTCCCGTGGCAGAGGCGGACGAGCCGGTGGCTGAGGTCGAGCCGATCGCTGAGCCCACAGTTGTCGTGGAGCCGGTGGTTGAGGTTGAGGCCGTCGAGGAGGCGCCCGCCGCTGTCGTCGTGGAGCCGGTGGCTGAGGTCGAGCCGATCGCTGAGCCCACAGTTGTCGTGGAGCCGGTGGTCGAGGTTGAGGTCGTCGAGGAGGCGCCCGCCGCTGTCGTCGTGGAGTCGGTCGAAGCGACCGAGGCCATTGAGGACGTGCAGCCGGTGGTCGAGGCCGAGCCGGTCGTTGAGCCCGCCGCTGTTGCGGAGCCGGTGGCTGAGGTCGAGGTCGTCGAGGAGGCGCCCGCCGCTGTTGCGGAGCCGGTGGCTGAGGTCGAGGCCGTCGAGGAGGCGCCCGCTGCTGTGGCGGAGTCGGTGGCCGTGGCCGTGGCCGTGGCCGAGGTCGTCGAGGTCGAGGTCGTCGAGTCCGCGCCCGCCGTCGAGCCCGCGCCCGTCGCCGCCGGGCGGCCCGAGAAGCCGGACTTCACGCCCGGCCGGCCCGTGACCGCCTACTCGGCCGACGAGCTGCTCGCCGTCGTCCGGTGGGTGGACGGTGACGGTGTGGAGCGTACGGAGGAGGAACTGCTGCGGGCGGCGATGAAGGAGCTGGGCTTCGCCCGCCTCGGGCCGCGGATCAAGGAGGCGCTGGGCGCCGCCGTCACCGCCGCGCGGGGCTGACGTACGAGCGGGGAACATCGGCGATGGGGCCGGGACGCGGGGTCGCCGTCCGGGGCCGTCCGCGGTCCCCCGCGGCCCGCGCCCGCCCCCGCCCGGCGCCGGGGCGCGCGGGCCGCGCCCCCCCCCCCCCCCCCTTCCGCTGTCCCGCGCGGGTTCGGGGTTTGTCAGCCCGTCTTGGTCCACGGCTGGCCGGTCATCAGCGCCTTGACGTTGGCCACGTACCCCGGGTTGGGGATGACCAGGCTGCCGACGACCTGGCCGGTGGCCGGGTCGGTGACGGTGTTGTAGTGCACGTTGCCCGCCCCGGCGTTGTACGCGGAGATGACGAGGTCGAGCGGCGGCGTCTTGCCGGTGGCCGGGTCGGGGGAGAGGTCGTACTTGCCGTCGAAGGAGGAGTCGCCGTAGTAGGCGACCAGCCAGTCGAGCAGCTGGGTGCCGAGCTGGACGTTCCCGGGGAGGGTCTTCGCGTCGGAGTTGGTGCCGAACTTGCTGTTCATCCAGCTGATCGTGTTCGGCATGATCTGCATGGTGCCGATCCCGCCGTCGCAGGCGAGGATGCCGGACTGCCAGCCGCTCTCCTGCCAGGCGATCGCCTTGACCAGGTTGACGGGTAGCGGCGGGAGCTTGTCGGTGCCGCCGCTGCTGAGGTTGAGCGTGCGGGCCTGGCCGGCGGCGGTGGCGAGGGCCGCGCCGACGGCCTCCTTGGGCTCGTCGGGCTGGGGCTTGCTGGGCTGGCAGCTGCTCTGCAGCGGCGGGACGTGCGGGGTCGGCGGCGCGGGCGGCGGCGGGGGAGCGACCGGTCCGGGCTTGGCGACCGGCACGGGGGCCACGACGGCGGGCTTGGCGACCGGGGGCGGCGTGGCGGGCGCGGCGGGCGGGCTGCTCGGGGCGCCGGGCTTGGTGCTGGTGGCGGTCGGGGCCGGGGTGGTCGGGGCGGGCTTGCTGGACTTGCTCGCGGACGGGTTCGGGCTGTGGGAGGCGCTGGCCGTCGGGGAGGTGGTCGGCGTAGGGGTGGCGGTCGCGGACGGGCTCGCGCTCGGTGTCTCGGTCGGCGTCCCGGTGGCGGCGACCGCGGTGGTGTCCGGCGCGCTGTTCTGGTGGTTGTCGGCGTGTTTGGTGCCGCAGCCGGCCAGGACGGCCGTCGAGACCGCTGCGGCCGACACCATGACCAGTGCTCTCCGGGATGCGCTCACTGCCACTGTGGTTCCCCCCACTCGTCACCGGCGGGCCCGGTGAGTGGCGGTCATCCTACGATGTGATGTTCATGCCCCCTGTGAACGGGTGGTCCAACGCGTGCGCGAGGACCGTCGGCGCCGTCACCAGGGACGGTCCGTACCAGGTCAGGTGGCGTCCGCTGACCAGCGTCGCCGGGACGCCGGGGAACGCCTCGGGGCCGTCCTGTGCCGTGAAGCGGTACGGCTCGTCCGGGAGGACCACCAACTCGGGTCGGCAGGCGAGCAGTTCGGGCAGCGGAACGGCCGGGTAGCGCTCGGCGTGTCCGGCGTGGACGAGCCGGAGGCCGAGGCGGCGCAGCAGGTCCCCGGCGAAGGTGTCGCGGCCCAGGACCATCCACGGGCGGCGCCAGACCGGAACGATCGCCCGCGGGCCGTCCGGCGGGCGCCGGACCGGGGCCCACGCTGCCTCGGCCTGGTCCAGCCAGTCCGGGCGCGGGAGCGCGCAGGCGGCGGTGAGCAGCCGGTCGAGCGAGCGGAACGCGTCGTCCAGGGTGCGGATGTCGGTGACCCAGACCGGCACGCCGGCCGCCCGCAGCGCGTCCAGGTCGGGGCGCCGGTTCTCCTCGTCGTTGGCGAGGACGAGGTCCGGGGCGAGGGCGAGGATGCCGGGCACGTCCGGGTTCTTGGTGCCGCCGATCCTGGTGACCGCCAGGTCGGCCGGATGGCTGCACCAGTCGGTGGCGCCGACCAGCAGCCCGGGGGCGGTGGCGGCGACCGCCTCGGTCAGCGACGGCACCAGCGACACCACCCGGCGCGGCGGGCGCGGGCCGAACCGGACGGGCAGGTCGAGATCGTCCCGCAGGACGGTGGGATCGGCCATCCGGCCACCCTACGCCGGGGGTCCGCGGACGGGCAGCGGTCGGGCGGCACGGGCATCGGACGGGCGATGGTCGGGCGGCGAACGGGTGGCGGATGGCGGGCGGGCGGACGGCGGGTGAACGGGTGCCGGGCGGTGCGGAAATCCCCGGGAACCCCCCGGGCGGTCCGGCCGACTACCTGGTCCGGGTTCGCACGACGGGCCCCTAGGGCGTGTCTGACAATTCCCGCCGGGCGCGCGACGCCGGGCATCCCGCCTGGACGCACCGGCGAAACGTCCAAGTACGACCCAGTACGAGGACGCTTCGCCGG